>NZ_JAATOS010000197.1:0-7163 GCF_011806505.1 Salipiger sp. HF18
CCTTCCCGCCCGGCGGCCTGCCCGGGCAGGACGGCGACCCCGAGGGCACCGCGATCCTCACCGAAGCCTACGCAGTGATCCCTGCGCACGTGATGCGCGACATCGTCACCAGCTTCCTGCCGGGCTGGACCGGGACCCGTGCCTGGATCCTCGCGCGGCCGATGACCGGCTTTGCCGAAACCTTCGCGCAATATGCGGTCGAGCTGGCGCCCGGCGGTGGCAGCGACGACCCCGAGCCCGATCACGCGGCGCAGGCGGTGATCTTCGTCGCCCACGGCGAGGCCCGGCTGACCCTCGGCGGCGACAGCCATGAGCTGCGCGCGGGCAGCTACGCCTACATCTCCGCAAGCGCGGTCTGGACGATCTGGAACACCGGAGACGCGCCCTGCGGCTTCCACTGGATCCGCAAGCGCTGGACCCCGGCGCCGGGCATCACCCCGCCCGACGCTTTCGTGACCCACGAAAGCGACGTGCCGCGCATGGCGATGCCCGATTGCGACGGCGTCTGGTCGACCCAGCGCTTTGCCGACCCGCTCGACCTGCGCCACGACATGCACGTCAACATCGTCAGCATCGAGAGCGGCGGCCGAATCCCCTTTGCCGAGACCCACGTCATGGAGCACGGGCTCTACGTGCTCTCGGGCCACGGGCGCTATCTTCTGAACAAGGACTGGGTCGAGGTCGGCCCCGGCGATTTCATGTGGCTGCGCGCCTTCTGCCCGCAGGCCTGCATCGCCACCGGGGACGAGACCTTCCGCTACCTGCTCTACAAGGACGTGAACCGGCACATGGCGCTGCGTCCGTCGGGCACGGCACAGCCCATGCCCGCGCCCCGCAAAGTCAGCGCACCGGCGGCCTGACCCCGCCGATCGCCGCTGTAAGCTCCCGGGCCGCGCGCATCACCGCGCGGCTCGCTTCGTGCGTGCTCTCCTCGCCCATCCGGATGGTCGGGCCCGACACCGAGATGCCTGCCACCGCCTCGCCCGAGGCATCGAAGACCGCCGCCGCGATGCAGCGCATCCCGAGGTTTCTCTCTTCCGCATCAATGGAATAGCCACGCTCCCGGATTGCCGCGAGATCGTTGAGCAGCGCCTCTGGCGAGGCCAGCGTGTGCGGGGTGAACCGTTCCATCGGCCGCACCCGCAGCTTCTCGAGCCGCTCGCCCGGCATCTCGGCCAGCAGCGCCTTGCCAATGCCCGAGGCATGCAGCGGCGACAGCGTGCCCGGCGGAAAGAACGCGCGGATGCTTTCGTGGGTCTCGACCTGGCTGACGAACAGCACCGAGGCCTCGCGCACGATGCCGAGGTTGGCGGTTTCCCCGGTCTCTTCCATCAGCCCGCGCAGGACCGGCCGCGCCCGCTCGACAAGACTGGTGCGGCGCAGGAAGCGCGCGCCGATGACAAAGGCCTGCGGGCCGATGTGCCAGAGCTGTTCGGTCGGATCGAACTCGACCAGCCGCCGTCCCTCGAGGGTGACGAGGATGCGGTAGACCGTGGCCGGGGACTGATCAAGATCGCCCGCCAGTTCCGACAGCGTGAGGCCGGGGCGGCTGCTCAGATACTCCAGAACCTCCATCGCCCTGTCGAGCGACTTGATGGTGTTCTGCGCGCTGTTGTCTTCCCAGCCGCGCGGCCGTCCACGGGCACGGCGAGGGCTGGTTTCGGCATCTTTCGGAGAATCCATGAAATCCCTTTCATTTTTCTTGAAAGCCACATTCACGATATGAAAAAATTAACTCTCTGACAATGCGGTACTTTCTTCCTTCTTTCATTTTTGAAAAATGATTTCAAAAAAATTTCACTGCGCGCGCCGCCCGGTTACGGTGTTCTCCAGAGACCAGAGGAGGTGGCCATGAGCTTCCAGAACCCCGTTTTCATCCCGGGCCCGACCAATATCCCCGAGAGCCTTCGCAAGGCCTGCGACATGCCGACGATCGACCATCGCTCGCCGCTGTTCGGGCAGATCCTTCACCCGGCGCGCGAGGGCGTGCGCAAGGTGCTGAAGAGCGACGCCGCCGAGGTCTTCATCTTCCCTTCGACCGGCACCGGCGGCTGGGAAACGGCGCTCAGCAACACGCTCTCGGCCGGCGACACCGTTCTGGCAGCGCGCAACGGCATGTTCAGCCACCGCTGGATCGACATGTGCCAGCGCCACGGGCTGAGCGTCGAAATCGTCGAGACCCCCTGGGGCGAGGGCCTGCCCGCGCACCGCTACGCCGAGATCCTTGCCGCCGACAAACAGCACCGCATCAAGGCCGTTCTCGCCACCCACAACGAGACCGCCACCGGCGTGCGCTCGGACATCGCCGCAGTGCGCCGCGCGCTCGATGACGCGGGCCACCCGGCGCTGCTGTTTGTCGACGGCGTGAGCTCCATCGCCTCGATGGATTTCCGCTTTGACGAGTGGGGCGTCGACTGCGCCGTCGCCGGCTCGCAGAAGGGCTTCATGCTGCCGCCCGGCCTCGCCATCGTGGGTTTCAGCGACAAGGCCATGGCGGCGACCCAAACCGCCAGGCTGCCGCGCACCTTCTTCGACGTGCAGGACATGGCGAAGGGCTACGCCAACAACGCCTACCCCTACACCCCCGCCGTCGGCCTGCTGAACGGGCTGAACGAGGCCTGCCGCATGCTGCTCGACGAGGGGCTGGAGAACGTCTTCGCCCGTCACCACCGCATCGCGGAAGGTGTGCGCTGCGCGGTCCGCGCCTGGGGGCTGGAGCTTTGCGCCGCATCGCCCGAGGTCTACTCGGACACGGTCAGCGCGATCCGCACACCCGATGGGTTCAACGCGACGGATATCGTCAGCCACGCAGCGCAGACCTATGGCGTCGCCTTCGGCACCGGGCTTGGCGAGGTCGCCGGCAAGGTGTTCCGTATCGGCCATCTCGGCAGCCTGACCGACGTGATGACCCTCTCGGGGCTGGCGACGGCCGAGATGTGCATGAAGGACCTCGGGCTCGACATCACGCTCGGCTCGGGCGTCGCGGCGGCGCAGGAATTCTACCGCGCGACCCCCGCGCTCGCCCGGAAGGCGGCCGCGTGATGAAGGACATTGAGCTGAACATCCCGACCTATGACGATATGCTGGCGGCCCACGTCCGCATCGCGCCGCACATCCACCGCACCCCGGTCCTGACCTCGACCTTCCTGAACGAGCTCTCGGGCGCGCAGCTCTACTTCAAGTGCGAGAACTTCCAGAAGGCCGGTGCTTTCAAGGTGCGCGGTGCCTCCAACGCGGTCTTCGGCCTCTCGGAGGCCGAGGCGACCAGCGGCGTCTGCACCCACAGCTCCGGCAACCACGCACTGTCGCTGAGCTACGCCGCAGGTCGGCGCGGCATCCCCTGCAACGTGGTGATGCCGCACACCGCGCCGCAGGCCAAGAAGGACGCCGTGCGCGGCTATGGCGGGATCATCACCGAGTGCGAGCCCTCGACCTCGTCGCGCGAAGCGGTCTTTGCCGAAGTGCAGGCGGCCACGGGCGGCGATTTCGTCCACCCCTACAACGACCCGCGGGTGATCGCGGGCCAGGGCACCTGCTCGCGCGAGTTCATGGAACAGACCGACGGGCTCGACATGGTCGTGGCGCCGATCGGCGGTGGCGGGATGATCTCGGGCACCTGCCTGACGCTCTCCACGCTCGCCCCCGAAGTGCAGGTCATCGCCGCCGAACCCGAGCAGGCCGATGATGCCTACCGCAGCTTCAAGGCCGGGCACATCATCGCCGATGACGCCCCCGAGACCGTGGCCGACGGGCTGAAGGTGCCGCTCAAGGATCTGACCTGGCACTTCGTCTCGAACCACGTGAGCGACATCCTCACCGCCTCCGAGGACGAGATCGTCGAGGCGATGAAGCTGATCTGGAAGCGTATGAAGATCGTGATGGAGCCCTCGAGCGCCGTGCCGCTGGCCACCATCCTAAAGAACCGTGACCGTTTCGCCGGCAAGCGTGTCGGTCTCATCATCACCGGCGGCAATGTCGATCTCGACCGCCTGCCCTGGACCAAAGGAGCCTGAGCCATGAATGCACCCGTGACTTTCGACCAACTCGAGGTCGGCTATGACGTGCCGGCGCTGCCCGGGATGGATGCCGCAGAGATCCAGACCCCCTGCCTGGTGCTCGACCTCGACGCGCTCGAGCGCAACATCCGCAAGATGGGCGATTACGCCCGCGCCCATGGCATGCGCCACCGCGTGCACGGCAAGATGCACAAGTCCGTGGACGTGGCGAAGCTGCAGATGCGGCTTGGCGGCGCCATCGGCGTGTGCTGCCAGAAGGTCTCGGAGGCCGAGGTCTTCGTGCGCGGCGGCATCAAGGACGTGCTCGTGTCCAACCAGGTCCGCGATCCGCAGAAGATCGACCGGCTGGCGCGGCTGCCGAAGCTCGGCGCGAAGATCATTGTCTGCGTCGACGACCTCGCAAATGTCGCCGAGCTGTCGCAGGCGGCGCAGCGCCACGGCACCACGCTCGAATGCTTCGTCGAGATCGACTGCGGCGCCGGACGCTGCGGCGTGACCACGGGCGAGGCGGTGGTCGAGATCGCGCAGGCGATCGACGCCGCCGAGGGGCTCCGGTTCACCGGCATCCAGGCCTATCAGGGCGCGATGCAGCATCTCGACAGCTACGAGGCGCGGCGCGACAAACTGAACGCGGCCATCGCGCAGGTGAAGGAGGCCGTCGCGGCGCTGGAGGCGGTCGGGCTGAAGCCCGAGCTGGTCTCGGGCGGCGGCACCGGCAGCTACTATTTCGAGAGCAACTCGGGCGTCTACAACGAGCTGCAATGTGGCTCCTACGCCTTCATGGATGCCGATTACGGCCGGATCCGCGACAAGGATGGCAACCGCATCGACAACGGCGAGTGGGAGAATGCCTTCTTCATCCTCACCCAGGTGATGAGCCACGCCAAGGCGGACAAGGCGATCTGCGACGCCGGTCTCAAGGCACAGTCGGTCGACAGCGGACTGCCGATGATCTTCGGGCGCACCGATGTCGAATACGTCAAGTGCTCGGACGAGCACGGCGTGATCTCGGACTCGCAGGGCGTGCTCAAGGTCGGCGACAAGCTGAAGCTGGTGCCGGGCCATTGCGATCCCACCGCCAATGTCCACGACTGGTACGTCGGGGTGCGCGGCGGCAAGGTCGAGACGCTGTGGCCGGTCTCGGCACGCGGCAAGGCCTACTGAGCCCCCTCCCCCACGTTGACCCTGCCCGGTCCGACCGTCCGGGCAGGGTCCCCCGCGCGCTCCACTGACCACCCGGCGCGCGGGTGTCTTTTCTTTGCAAGGAGAGCCCATGCTCATCGTTCCCGAACGCGAGATCGCCGACCTGATGACCCGCGAGGCCGCCTTTTCCGCAGTAGAACAGGTGTTCGCCGCCATGGCTGCGGGTGACGCCTACAACTTCCCCGTCGTGCGCGAGGCCATCGGCCACGAGGATGCGCTTTACGGTTTCAAGGGCGGCTTCGACCGCGCTGGCCTGACGCTGGGGCTCAAGGCCGGCGGCTACTGGCCGCACAACCTCGAGAAGCGCGGGATGATCAACCACCAGTCCACGGTGTTCCTGTTCGATCCGGACACCGGCAAGGCAAAGGCCATGGTTGGCGGCAACCTTCTGACAGCGCTGCGCACCGCCGCCGCCTCGTCCGTGTCGATCCGGCACCTCGCGCGCGAGGATGCAAAGATCATCGGCATGGTCGGCGCCGGGCATCAGGCGACGTTCCAGCTGCGCGCAGCCCTCGAGCAGCGCGATTTCGACAAGGTGATCGGCTGGAACCTGCACCCCGAGATGCTGCCCAACCTCGAGAAAGTCGCGGCCGAGGCGGGCCTGCCCTTCGAGGCGGTCGAGCTGGAGGGGATGCGCGCTGCGGATGTGATCATCTCGATCACCTCCTCCTTCGACGCGATCCTCATGGAAGAGCATGTTGCACCCGGCACCCACATCGCCTGCATGGGCACCGACACCAAGGGCAAGCAGGAGGTCGCGCCCGCGCTGCTGGCGAAGGCAACGGTGTTCACCGACGAGGTCTCGCAATCGGTTTCCATCGGCGAGGCGCAGCATGCGGTGGCGCAGGGGCTCATCCGCGAGGCGGACATTTCGCAGCTCGGCGCGGTGATCAACGGCGCACACCCCGGGCGCCGTTCGGCCGAGGAGATCACCCTTTTCGACGGCACCGGCGTCGGCCTGCAGGACCTCGCGGTCGCTGCCGCCGTGGTCGATCTGGCGGTCGAGAAGGGCATCGCCATCGAGGTGGATTTCTGACCGCCGAACTGGGACGCCGCAGATCGCGGCGTCCCGTCGCGACCCCGCGGCGCAAGGAGGATGCGCCGCCCCGCCCGAGGGCAGCCTGCCCGGCGAGTGATCATCCGCGCAGCGCCACGCCGCGCTTCAGGCGGAAGGCGGACACGGACCCTATCGACGCCAAGGCCCCGGACACGCTGCCCGGGGCCTTGGCATGTGCGGGCGCTGGCGATCCCGATGCGTCCTGCGGCAGGCAACACCGACACGCGGACGCGGCGCTGCGACCGTGCAGCCTCCCTCCCGAGGCGGCACCATGGGTCGCGCAGGACACGAGCCAAAGGATGTCGTGCCCCCGGCCGTTTCGTCGCGTGGCCATTTCTCCGCGCTAGGCCGGCCCTCGGCGCGCAGGCCATCCGGCGCCCGGGGCCGACCCGGACCCGAACACAGGGCGCGACGTCACGAGAACCCGTACCGGCGGGTCATGCGTCATGCGCGGGCGACACAAAAAGACCCCCGGCGCGACGGCCGGGGGTCTGCAGAGGCGCAGCGCGGGCGATCACTCGCCGGGCAGGCTGCCCCGCTTGTTGCCGGACATGCCGCCCGAGACTTCCTCGGTGCTCTCAGCCGCCAGTTCCTCGGGCAGCACGAGGTTGAGGATGATCGCGATCAGCGCGGCCGGCAGGATGCCGCTGGTGGCCAGGACCTTCATCGTCCCGGGCAGATATTGCAGCGCGTCCGGCTCAAGCTGCAGACCGAGGCCAAGCGACAGTGCGATGGCGAAGATCACCATGTTGCGGCGGTTTCACTGGACGGCCCGCAGCAACGAGGAGGCCCCCGCGCCCCCCCCTCCCAAACACACGAAGACAACCCCCCCCCGCCCCCCCATCCGCACCCCCGAGGTCACCCCCCCCCACCTCTGCCACCCCCCC
>NZ_JAATOS010000198.1:0-7154 GCF_011806505.1 Salipiger sp. HF18
GCGCCTGCTGTCGCAGGAGGCCACGGTGCGCAAGCTGCCCGAGGGCGCGCCGGGCTCGGCGCTGTCCAAGATCGGGCGGGCAGGGCGCCGCTACTGGTGGCCCTCGCTGCGCGGCTCGGTCATGGGCACGGCCATCGGCTCGCTGCCCGGCGCCGGTGCGGACATCGCGGCGTGGATTTCGGTCGCGGTGACACGGCGCGCGACGCGGGAGCCCGAGAAATGGGGCAAGGGCCACATCGAGCCCATCGTGGCGGGCGGCTCGGCCAACAACGCCGCGCTTGCGGGCGCATGGATCCCGGCGCTGGTCTTCGCCATCCCCGGCGATACCATCACGGCCATCGCCATCGGGGTGCTCTATCTCAAGGGCGTGAACCCGGGGCCGATGGTGTTCCTCGAAAACGGCCAGATGGTCTACGCGGTGTTCCTCGTGTTCTTCCTTGCCAATCTCATGCTCATTCCCTTCGGCTGGCTCGGCATCCGCATGGCGGGTCTGGTGCTGCGCGTGCCCACTACGGTGATCGCGCCGACGCTGCTGATCCTTGCCTGTCTCGGCGCCTTCGCCATCAACAACGACATGTCGGGGCTGCTGGTGATGATCGGGCTCGGCGCGCTGGCGGCGATTATGAACGCCTCCGGGCTGCCGCTCGCGCCGACGGTGCTGGGCATTGTCATGGGCAAGATCGTCGAGCAGAACCTGATGCAGTCGCTGATCAGCACGCAGGGAGACCTGCTGGCCTTCTTCGACCGGCCGGGCTCGGCGGTGCTCGGGGTGCTGACGCTGGCGCTCTGGGGCAGCGTGATGGTGCGCGCGGTCTACGGATTGCTGCGCAAGAGCCATTCGGCGCGCCGCGCGCAAAGCTGACCGGCGGACGCATTTATATATTACATAATCAACCTTATGAGATATCTGTCTGCCGAGGAGGCACATTCTAAACTGGGTTACGACAAATCCCCTATCTTGCTGGAAAGCAATGAGAAAGGACGATGGCGCACAAAGAGCTGGACATGCGTGAGCGGCGCAGGATCGAAGACCTGCTGAACGCAAAGCTGCCGGTCAGCAGGATTGCGGCAGAGATCGGTCGGCATCGTTCGACCGTCTACCGCGAGATCAGGCGAAACTGGTTCAGCGATGAGTGCCTGCCGGGTTACGATGGCTATTACGGCGGCGCCACGCATCAGAAAGCCACCAGTCGGCGCGCCCGCCAGCGCAAGCTGATCCGGCATCCTGAGCTTCGAAATCAGGTCGTCGAGCGGATCAGGAACGGTTGGACGCCTGAGCAGATCGGCAACCGGCTGATCCAGGAAGCCTCGACGCTCCGGGTCTGCCAGGAAACGATCTACCGCTCTATCTACTCGCAGGTAGACATGGCGCAGGAGCTTTGGTGGTACCTGCCCGAACACCGCAAGGCCCGCCGGCCGCGCCGAGCCCGGAAGCGCCGGGCTCCAGAATTCGACCGTGATGTCAGTATCCTGTTCCGCCCGGACAACGTCGCACACCGCAGGGAATTCGGCCATTGGGAGGGTGATTTGATGCTGTTCAAACAATCGCTTGGCCAGCTCTACCGGATCTACCGTGAAGAAGGCCTGACAGTGCGCAAGCGTGGCGGTCGCAAGCGCGCCATCGGAACGAGGGCGTCGATGGCGATCCCGCAGGGGCCGAACCAGCGATGGTCCCTGGACTTCGTCTCAGACAGCCTGTCGGATGGGCGCCGGTTCCGGGTGCTCTGCGTCATCGACGACTACAGCCGGGAATGCCTGGCAGCGGTCGTGGACAGCTCGCTGTCAGGGCAACGCGTTGGCCGTGAGCTCGACAGCATCGCTCGGGTGCGCGGCTATCTATGCATGGTGGTCAGCGATAATGGGACGGAGCTGACCTCGAATGGCATTACATCGCGCCGGGAAAGCCCATGCAGAACGGCTTCGTCGAGAGCTTCAATGGCCGCCTGCGCGACGAGTGCCTCAACGAGCACCTGTTCGCCAACCTGCGCCACGCCCGGGAGCTTAACTCGGCCTGGCGCGTCGACTACACTCACCATCGCCCACATACGAGCCTCGACGGGCTCACCCCGTGGGAGTATCACCAACGGTCAGTAGAGGACCAAACCCTGAACAGAGCGAACTAATAACCGCGGACTCTACGGGGAGCAGGTCACCGTCATAGTTATTCGCCTCTTCGGTCATCGTCCCAGTCCCTCCCCCAGCCACTCGGCCCTTAGCCGCCGGATAAGGCAGTGAAGCTGATCACTGTCCATCGTCGAAGTAAGACTTCGCCGAGGGATGGTTACGGAGTTGTTCGGGCCGGTATGGTCGCATCTCACCAACGTGAGAAACCAGCCCAGTTTCAAGACGCTCGATGACCGAAGGATGGAGCGCAAAGACAGCGCTCACTTCGCGCGGAACCACTGGCCAGCGCCTACGGATCGGACCATATGCGAACATGAAGGCTTCCTCATGCTGCATACCGGTCGGATCCGGCATGACGTACAACTTGTTCTCATTGATCCGAACGTCTGGAACACATGCCTTCAGCTCCTCTAGCATCCAGCTGAGCGCGATGTCGCTAAGGCGGGACTCCGGTTCTGGGTAGCTGCCGCCAACGTCGCTGTGGCAGCCAGCGAACCAGACTTGCTTCAACCACGGCGGGGCACGGCCTTCGGTCTTCTCGGCTTCAGCCGCCATCGCCCATTTCACGCGGGGAAAGTTCTTACGCTGCTCGTCTATCGCGAGCGCATGGCGAGCATGACCGACATCAGAATCGAGCCACTGGTCGTAGTTTTCCAGATTCCACTTGGCGTAGTGGCCGTATTTCCAGATCGCAGCCCAGTCTGAGAGACGGGACAGTTTGAGCGGCCTTGTCTCGTCCGGTGAGAAGTACTTCCATTGCGACCACTTCAACTTGCCGTACCAGAACCCGATGAGGCCAAGGAGGCCGAGAAGGGGAAGGCAGACGTACCATGGCCAGGAGAACCAAAGCGACGCGCAGGAGGCGACAAAGAGGGCGGAAACGATGAAGCCGGCAAGTAGACTCACCTGAGCGTTCCCGAGCGCAGCGACGGTGTCGAAAACGCCGATGAACGTAGGCTGGACGTTGCCCTGAACGTCTTCATGCGCATCCGGCACGAAGCTTCTGTACTTCTGCCGGAACCGGCGGCCGAGTTCCTCGCGACGTTCGTAATAGGGCTTCTGGCCGCGCGGATAGCCGTTGCCATGATTGTAGACGAAGTTTACCGCGTCACTCGCGATCTTCCGAAGTCGCGGACCGAAGCGCGGCACCGGCGATCCGTCCGGCATCGTTGTCGGGACTCCGCAAAGGTTCATCACATTGGCAACGGCTCGAACCGTATATGCTCCTCTTGAAAACCCGAAGAGGAGGATACGGTCACCAGGTTCATAATAGGAGATGATCTTCTCGTAGCAATCGATGACGTTTTCATCGATCCCGGTGCCGACCGCGGCCGACAAGATGTTCCTGATCCGTTGGAGCGTGAGGCCTCCAACCTCACCCGCACCGAGACCTGCGTCGTAGAAACAGACCTGTTCCCTCGGATCGATCGGGGATGACGGTCCGGGACGCATCGCGCGATACATCTTGTAGACGTTCGAGAGCCGCTGGTCGGGTCGTAGCCCACCGACTTGGCCGGTCCCATCGGAAAAGATTAGGATGTTCTTGGGCATGCGAGATGGCCTCTTGTTCGTAATTTGTTCCAGCATCTCGTAGTCAGCGCAATGCGTCAACGTTTCCCCCCAAGAGTCCTCGTCGTGTGAATTTGGGCAGCTCCTGATGTTGTTCACGCAGCGAATGTCCTGTGTGGATGGCTCCTGCATAGCAAGGCTTAAATGATCTTGTGTATCTTTTCAGAAGCGGTCTTGTGTCCGGCCTCACATGATGATTTCTCCGTCAATAGTTTGTTTCCGCTTTCGGTGCCCGAGGCGAACTCTCTTTCGGCAGACCCCTGTCTGCAAACCTCACATCCGGCGGGATGAAGATCCCAACCACTGTCCCGCTTTCGGGACTGGAGAGCTCCCAAGGAAGGGCGCCACTCTGTAAAGACGGCATTTATGGTGCCACGCTGGACAACGGCGACGTTCCCTCGGTCACCAAGCCACTATGCCGTCGCAGAGCAGCCTGATCTCGTTGACCGTTATGGGGCGGGTTTCATGGTCGCCCCCTGCAGAACCACCCCGTCAGTGACGAACCGACAAAGGGCAATCAGCAGCTTTCGGGCAAGCGCCACGATCATCACCTTCCGCACGCGCCGACCAGTCTGGCCTGTTCTCTCTCGGAACCAGGTAACCTGCGCGGCACCAGGCTGGTAGCGTAGCCAGAGCCACGCCAGTTCAACCATCGTCGTTCTAAGCCGCCTGTTTCCGGCTTTCCCGATCCCTCGCTCACGCTCCACACCTCCGCTGTTGTAGGGCGTCGCCGTAAGACCAGCATACGATCCCAACGCCTTGCCATTGGCAAAGTGGCGCACGAAGGCCTCGCGAACTAGCACCGTGGCACTCTGCACTCCAACACCACGTAACCGGCAAAGTTGTTGGATCATTTTGCCGGCCTCATCATTGGCGGGTTCCTCGACTACGGCATCACGCTCGCGTTCCAACTGAGCGATCTGGGTGAGTACAAGCTCGAGCCTACTTAACAGTCGTTCGATCTTTGCGAGCGCGTTTGGCGGCAGCGGCTCGCCCAGCCCGGTGCGCAGATCCACCAATCGACGCCGCCGGCTCTGAAGGAGCGGGTTGTAGCCCTCGACGCCTAGTGTCGCCAGGACGGCGCCGATCCGGTTGGTAAGGCCAACGCGCTCCGAGATCAGCTCTGTCCTCTCGCGGATGCTTCGCCGTGCATCTTCGTCCGCTTCATCCGGAATTGGTACCATGGAGCAGACTCGCGGCTCTCCACGAAGCCATGCCATCAGGGTGCGGAGCAGCAACTCTGCATCAATGCCATCGGACTTGGCCCGACGCATGCGGCGATCCACTGGGACGCTTGAAGGCTGGATGACGTGAACCTCGACCCCTTTTGCGGTCAGCCATCGCGCTAGCCAGAATCCACACCAGCCAGCTTCATAAGCTGCGATCACACAATCGACCCGATAGCCGGCAGTGGCGGCTCGGGCCCGATACCCATCAATCGCCGCTTCAAGGGCCAGCTTTTCGGGGGCGATCGTTTTTCGGGTCTTGGATCGTGGCAGGCCTGGCACTTGTGCCGCTAAAACCCACGATTTGCTGCTCAACTATATCGCGAGAACGAGCGTGTGGTCATATGAAATAGATTTTGGCGTATCGGACGAATGTGTCATTATCAGATCTCCTCATTTTTGCCATGGCACAGACGATCCGTTCTGCGCCACTCATCATGGGATCTGTTGACGCGGTCATTGCCGCTGGCCCTCCCTCTCGTGCATGTAAACATGCACTGCCGGGCAGTGGATGGGATCCGCAGATCAGGTTCCTATCTGCTTCGCGGGCAATGGCGCCCGGGACATTCGTCGGAGCGTCCTGATCGTTGCGGCTGAAAGGTACACCATCACATCGTTGGTCTTGCTTTCTCGCTGGCGCGCGCCGTCTCATATGGCGTGCGGTTTGTAGGGCTCGCCGACGCGGCGGAAGAACTGCGTCACCGCCTCCGGCCCGCCGAGATGCGCGATCAGGATGTTCGCCGCCACGTTGTCGCTCATGTCGAGCGCCGCGAGGCCGAGCTCGTCGATGGTCATGGTGCCGCCGACCCGCGTCTCGGTGACGGGCGCATAGGGCACCAGGTCGGCCTCGCGCACCGGCAGAGCATCGGAGAGCGACAGCGTGCCCGCATCCCGGCGTGCGAGGATGGCGCCGCAGACCGGCACCTTCACCGTGCTGTTCATGAGGTAGAGCTCATCCTCGCGATGAGACCAGGACCAACTCGAGCCGGTATCTACGAACGAGACGCCGACGCGGGCGCCGAGCTGCTCCTCGATCCGGGCGACGGTGTCGGCGAGCGCCTCGACAGGCGTTTCAGCGACGGAGGCAGTGGCTATGGACAGGCCGAGAGCGAGCCCTGTCGCGACAGGACGGTAGCGGTGAACCGCATGGGACCATTCCTTTCAGGATCTGCGCCAGTGGCGCCTGAGTGTGACATCACATGATGTCATGCGGTCTGTATATTTCGGCTTGATCCAAGCCATCAAACGACAAATCTTATGGCCTGCCATTAGCTGAGGTACGGCCATGGATCGCCCCGACCTGCCACTCAATGCCCCCCGGGTGTTCGAGGTCGCCATGCGCCAGGGCAGCTTCACCAAGGCCGCCATCGAGCTGCGCGTCACCCAGGCCGCCGTCAGCCACCAGGTCGCGCGGCTCGAGGACCTGCTGGGCGCGGCGCTGTTCCTGAGAACCCCTCAGGGGCTGGTGCCGACCGACGAGGGCCGCCTGCTCTTCCCCGTGCTCGAGCATGGGTTTGACGCCATGGCGAGGGTGCTCGACCGTCTCGGCGGGCGGCGCGACATGGAGGTGCTGAAGGTTCAGTCGAGGCCGATCAGGCGCAACAGGCTCTCGACGAGCCCGGCCGTCCGCCGGAGCGCCATGCCAAACAGCACGTTCATCGAAAGGCAGGTCTGAGGGCGGCATCGCTATAGGTCCGCTGTCAGCCGCGTCTGCCTGCTCACGTATCCCAGATACCACCCTGGATTCATGAGATGACTCCGTCACAGGATGGGTGCAACAGGGCCGTCCATCTGTTCCACGCGCTGACGCTCGGACCGGACCGAGCAGCGGATTTACAACAGGCTGGCGCGGATCAAACGGTCCGGCGCAATGGAAGGACGGCCCTTGGCAGCATAAAGACGATCGAACCCGGCCTCGAGGGAATGCAGGGCATCGTTGACGACGGATCCGATCGCGCGCGGCGGATGCCGGGACGGGTTGCGCTCCTCAGGATCGGCGTGGCTGAACAGCGCCCCCGTCACCTCGTCCGATCCGCGCATCGCCACCTCGGTCATACCTTGGTGGCGATGAATGGTGTTCCTCAATGCGCGTCGCGACCGGAGTTTTCAGCAGCCTGCCCTTGGCATGGCCCCGTGGAAGGGGCCGCGCCGCGAGGGCGCGACCCTTGCAGGTGTCAAGCGCGGTAGTCGCGGCCCAGCCCGTCGATGGAGCGCAGATGGGCATCCCACTCGAGC
>NZ_JAATOS010000199.1:0-7148 GCF_011806505.1 Salipiger sp. HF18
CGACTGCGATGCGGCCTTCGCGCAGGCGCAGGAGCTGCACGTGCAGTCGGCGCCGCGCTACGACAGCCGCGAGCTCTGCGAGGAAGAGCACGGCGAGGGTTCCTGCGGGACCGAGGCACAGGCCGCGGGCGGCGGCTCGGGCAGCATCTTCATGCCGCTGATGATGGGCTACCTGCTGGGCAACATGACGAGCGGCCGCAGCGGGTTTGCCGCGTCGCAGCCGCTCTATCGCAACGGGCAGGGCGGGTTCACCAACGCCTCTGGCAACTCGACGTTCTCGACCAATGCCGGGCGCGGCAACATGAGCTCGAGCCAGTTCCGCACACCGCCCACGACCGTGGGCAAGGCGCCGCTGACGCCGGCGACGGTTTCGTCTCGCGGCGGCTTCGGCGGCAGCGGCGGCTCGCGCATGTTCGGCGGCTGAGGCGCTGGTCCCGTAGACATGAAAACCGCCGCGACGGGGTGCGTCGCGGCGGATTTTCCGTTTCGCGATGCGGGCGTCAGCGCTTGCGCAGCGCGTCGGCCTGATCGTCGGTCAGCGGCCGGGTCTTGTGGCCCTGCAGCATCAGAAAGAGCTTCGCCGTCTCTTCCAGTTCCTCGGTCGCGTATTGCGCCTCTTCCAGCGAACCGCCCGCGACCACGGGTCCGTGGTTGGCGAGCAGCACCGCGTGGTTGTCGCCGGCCTGCTCCTCGACCGCGCGGGCGAGTTTCTCGTCGCCGGGCGCGAAATAGGGGATCAGCGGCAGCCGGCCAACGCGCATCACGTAATAGGCGGTGAGCGGCGGCAGAACGTCCGCGGGGTCGACCTCGGCCAGCACGCTGACGGCGACGGAATGCGTCGAGTGCAGGTGCACCACGGCGTTGGAATGCGGCCGCTGGCAGTACATGCACATGTGCAGGAAGGATTCCTTGGTCGGCTTGTCGCCGTCGAGGAAGGTGCCGTCCGCGTCGAAGCGCGACAGCCGCGCGGGGTCGAGCGCCCCGAGCGAGGCATTGGTCGGCGTCATCAGCATGCTGCCGTCCGACAGGCGCACGCTGATGTTGCCGGTCGAACCAAAGGTCAGCCCGCGGTCGAAGATCGACTTGCCCACGGCGCAGATGCGGTCGCGGGCCTTGGTGGCCTCGGATAGGGTCGCGGTCATACCAGCATCTCCCATGCCTTGAGGAAGAAGTCCTCGCCCCCGAAGTTGCCAGATTTCAGCGCGAGGCACAGCGGGCGATCCGCATCGAGCGCCGAGACCCAGGGCACGCCCGGGTCGATCTCGGGTCCGATGCGCAGGGCCGAGGTCCCAAGCGCCGCGACCACCGCACCCGAGGTCTCGCCACCGGCCGAGATGAAGCGGGTGAAGCCGCGCGCGGCGAGGGAGGCGGCGACGCTCGCCAGCAGCTCCTCGACGACCTCGCCCGCGCGCATCCGGCCGAGCTTGTCCTGCGCCTGCGCCACGACGGCGGGATCGGCGCTGGAATAGACCAGCGGCGGCAGGTCCGAGCGCTGCGATGCCGCCTCGACGAATGCGACCACCGCCTCGGGCGTGGTGGCGCCGCTCGCGATCTCGAGCGCGTCGAGCCGAAGCATGTGCACGCCCGCCTTCTCGGCGGCGGCGATCTGGCGGCGGGTCATGGCAGAACAGGACCCGGCGAGGATCACGCCGCGGCCCTCGGGGGCGGCAAAGCCCTCGCCCGGGGCGGCGGGGGTGATCCAGCCCTTCTCGCGGTAGACATCCGGCAGGCCCATGGCGACGGCAGAACCGCCGGTGACCAGCGGCAATTCGGCCACGGCGCGGCCGATGGCGCGCAGGTCCTCGTCCGAGATCGCGTCGACGATGCAGATGCCGGGCTCCTGCGCGATGGCGGCCTCGATTGCGGCGGCTCCGCTGCGCACGGTTTCATGCGCCACAAGCCGCACGGGCCGGTCGGTCTGGCGCGACAGCACGCTCACGAGGTTCGGGTCCCGCATCGGCGTCAGCGGGTGGTCCTTCATCGGGCTGTCCGAGATCAGCTGGTCGAGGACGAAGAGATGCCCCTTGTAGACCGTGCGGCCGTTCTCGGGGAACGAGGGGCAGGCGATGGTGGTGGCGGTCCCGAGATGCTCCATCAGCGCCGCCGCGACCGGGCCGATGTTGCCCTCGTCGGTGGAATCGAAGGTCGAGCAGTACTTGAAGAAGAGCTGCTTTGCGCCAGCGGCCTGCAGCGCGCGGGCGGCGGCGAGCGACATCTCGATGGCCTCGGCCGCGGGGTTGGTGCGCGACTTGAGCGCGATCACCACGGCGTCGGCATCCTGCGCGACGGTGTCGAGCGTGTGGGGCACGCCGATCACCTGCACGACGCGCATGCCGTTGCGGGAGAGGATCAGCGACAGGTCGGTCGCGCCGGTCAGGTCGTCGGCAATGGCGCCAAGGATCATGGGTTCGCTCCGGTGTTCGGGCCAGTGGGGCGGCTCGCGCCTAGTAAAGCCACTGGCCGGGGACGGTGACAATCTGCGGGAACAGCACCAGCAGGACCAGCAGCAGAAGCTGGACGACGATGAAGGGGAACACGCCCCGAACCACGTCCGAGTAGCGCTGTTGCGCCACGGCGCAGACCACGTTCAGCACGGCGCCGACCGGGGGCGTCAGCAGGCCGATGGCGGCGGACATCATGAAGACCACGCCGAAGTAGACCGGGTCGATGCCCGCCTGCTTGGCGATGGGCAGCAGCACCGGGGTCAGCACGAGGATGGTCGGGATGAAGTCCAGCGCGGTGCCTACGGCGATCACGATCAGCACGATGGCGAGCATCAGCAGCACCTGGTGCTGGGCGAGCGGCCCGAGCAGTCCCGCAAGCTGCTGCGGCACGCCGGCGATGGTGATGGCATAGGCGGTGATCCCCGCGGCGGCGATCAGCAGCATGACGGCGGCGGTGGTGCGAATCGCGCTGATCATGCAGTCGTACAGCGCCTTGAGGCTGATCTCGCGGTAGATGATGGCGCCCGCGAAGATCGCGTAGACACAGGCCACGACACCGGCCTCGGTCGGGGTGAAGATGCCGAACTTGAGCCCGCCCACGATGATCACCGGCAGCATCAGCGCGACCAGCGCGTTGACGAGCGCGGTGCGGATCTCGGCGCCGGACCTGCGCGGCAGGGTCGACATGTTCTCGCGCCGGCACATCAGCCACCAGGTCGCGGTCAGCGCCAGCGCCATGGCGACGCCCGGCACGATGCCCGACAGGAACAGCCGGGTGATCGACACGTTGCCCGCGACGCCGAAGACGATGTAGCCGATCGACGGCGGGATGACCGGGGCGATGATCCCGCCCGAGGCGATGAGCCCCGAGGCGCGGCCCATCGGGTAGCCCGAGCTGCGCATGATCGGCACCAGCATCCCCGCGAGCACGGCGGTGTCGGCGATGGCCGAGCCCGAGAGGCTCGCCAGCAGCACGGCGGTGACGATGGCGACGTAGCCGAGGCCCCCGCGCAGGTGGCCGACCAGCGCGAGCCCGAGGGCCACCAGCCTTTTCGACAGGCCGCCCGCGTTCATCACCTCGCCCGCGAGCAGGAAGAAGGGGATGGCGAGCAGTGGGAAGCTGTCGGCGCTGTTGGTCATCTGCAGCGCGATGGACTGCCAGTCAAGGAAGCCCATCTGCCACAGCATGCCGATCCCGGCGAGCATCAGGCCGAAGGCGATGGGCACACCGGTGGTGACCGCCACGATGAGGACGACGAGAAAGATCAGGATGGTGGTCATGCGCCGTGGTCCTCTTCCCCCGAGGCCATGGCGCCGGCGGTGTATCCGAAGGCCGCGCCGAGGGAGTTGGCCAAGGCCACGCAGCCGATGCCGATGCCCCCGAGCCAGGGCGCCGCATAGGTGAGCGCGGTGGGCAGGCCCGAGACCGGCGCGGTGTTGATCCAGTTGAGCTGCATCTGCCCCCAGGCCCCCGAGACCAGCACCCAGCAGCAGAACAGGATCGCGAGATTGCCGAGCAGGTGCACGATCCGGCGCGGCAGCACGGGCAGCGCCGCGACGACGAAATCGACTCCCAGCTGCTGATGGCGGCGCGACACCGCGATGGCGCCGGCGAAGGCGATCCAGACGAACATCATGCGCGAGACCTCGTCGGTTACGGTGATGCCGCTGTCGAAGCCGTAGCGCAGCACGACGTTGCCGAAGACCAGCACGATCATGGCGGCGAGCACGAAAACGAGAAACGCCTCGAGCGCGGCCAGAACAAGGTCGGCCGCGCGGACAATGCCGGTGACGATGGGAGGCGGCTGCATCAGGAGGCCGCCCCGGAGGGGGTGCCGGGCATGTCCTCGATGGCAAAGATCCGGGCGGGCGCGCCGTCGGCGTTGCCGACCTTGAGCGGGGCGGCGCAGAGCCAGGTGCGCTTGCCCTTCAGCGCGGCGGTGTTCACCACGTATTCGATCAGCGTGACGCCCGCGCGCAGCAGCACGTCATGGGTCACGTGCTCTTCGTCGGGCACGCGGATGCCGTCGAGGAGCAGCCGGATCGGGTAATCCTGCGGGAAGTCCACCGCCACCGCCGTGGGCGCCAGCGCCAGCAGGTATTCCGAGGCGGCGCGGTTCAGCCACGGCGCCTCGGTCCAGAATTCGCGGGTCTGGCAATCGCGCTTGGTGTCCCATTGCGTTGCCAGCAGAAGGATTTCGCCCGGATTGCCGCCGGGATCGGCGGCGGCGAGGGTCTCGGGGCCGATCTCCTCGTCGGGCTGGACGCCCGAGAGGTCGAAGATGCGGCACGGCCCCACCACCCGGTCCAGAGGCGTGCTCTCGATGGTGGGGCCGTCGGCGATGAAATGCGCCTGCGCGTCCACGTGCGAGAACCCATGGCAGGTCGTGGCGAGCCGGGTCACGCGGAACTGGTCTCCGGCGCTCTTGTCACCCTTGACGGAAATCTCGGGGGCCCAGCGGAAGTGCGGCCCGACCGTCATGCTCAGATCGACGATGTCCATGGTGTTCTCTTGGTCTTCACGTGTCTGCGGTTCAGGCGGCGGCGCCGTTGATCTGGTCGATCAGATCGCTGCCGAACTCCGAGGCGAACTTGGCCTGCACCTCGTCGGCGACGATGGCGCGGAAGGCCTCGCGATCGGGTTCCTCGACCACCTCCATGCCCTCATCCTTGAGCGTCGCGAGGCTGGTTTCCTCACGCTCGACGTTGAGCGCGCGCTGGCGCCTGGCACCTTCCTGCGCGGTCTCGATCAGCAGGGTCCGGCGGTCCTCGCCCATCGCCTCGAGCTTGTCGGCATTGGTCACCAGCGGCGCCGCGGTAAAGGCGTGCTGGGTGAGAGACAGGTACTTCTGCGCCTCGTAGAAGCGCGAGTTGAGGATCAGCGTCGTCGGGTTCTCCTGCCCGTCGACGGCCCCCATCTCGAGCGCGGTGAAAAGCTCGGTGAAGGCCATCGGCGTCGGCACGGCGCCGAGCAGGCGGAAGGCCTCGATGTGGGCCGGGTTCGGCGTGGTGCGGATCTTGAGCCCCTTGATGTCCTCGGGCGTGGCGACGGGACGGCGGCTGTTGGTGACGTGGCGCCAGCCGGTCTCCCAGAGCGAGAGCGCGAAGAGGCCGGTGCCCTCGAAATCGGAGCGCAGACGGTCACCGATCTCGCCGTCGAGCACGCGGGCCACGTGGTCGCGGTTCTGGAAGAGATAGGGCAGGTCGAGCACGTTGAGCTCGGGCGCGAGGCTTGTGAAGAACGGGTTGCCGGTCACCATGATGTCGAGCGATCCGGCGCGGACCGAGTTGATCATGGTGGGGTCGTTCCCGATCAGGCCGTTGGGGAAGACCTGCAGCGTGATCTCGCCGCCGGACTTTTCCTTGAGCGTGTCGGCCATCCACAGCGCGGTGTCCTGCCAGCTGTCGGTCTCGGGGTGCGGGTGCCCCATGCGCAGCGCCAGCGTGCCCTGCGCGCGCAGGATCGCCGGGGCGGCCATGAGGCCGGTCGCCGTGGCGGCGGTGGTCAGGAAATTGCGTCGGGTCAGTGTCATGTCGGGTCCTCCCTTGGTGTCGTACGGTCAGGCGCTCTTGCGCGCTTTGAAGAAGCGGGTGTCCTGGCTTTCGCGAAGCCGGGCCAGCACGCTGTCCTGCGGGATCTCGAGATGGCGCATGCGGATGAGCTCTCCTGCCGCCACGTCCCGCGCGAGGCGGCAGTTCGAGGCGAGGTAGAAGGGCGCGGGGCTGTCGCCGTCGAGTGCGCCCGCGGGCATCATCCGGGCGGAAACGCCCTCGATCGAATGGTGGTGGCCGCCCATGGCCAGCCGGTGGCCGGCTGGCAGGTCGCGGTCGGCATGGGCCACGAGGTCGATGTGGTGGCCGGGCGCGGGCGCGCCGCTGGAGACGCCCAGCAGGCCCGCCTCGAGGATCGAGGTCGCGGCTTCGAGCCCGAGCAGGTGGCGCGGGATGAAGACCATGGCGGTCTTGCTGTTGCGGCTGACCACGTGGCCCTTGTCGCGCAGCATCTCCCAGGTGTCGGCATGGTCGCAACGGATCACCACGAAGACGCCGCCCGCAAAGCTGATCTCGCCCGGGGCGCGCAGGCAATGGAACACCTCGAGCACGCCGGTGCGGCTCAGGATACCGCCGTCTTCGGTGCCGCTGAGGATCGTCGGCACCTCGTCGATGCGCGCGATGGGACAGTGCAGGTCGGGGCGGTCGGGGCCCATGCCGCAGGCGTTGGCGACCACGGTCATCTCGCAGAGATCCGGCACGGCGCGCTGGGGCAGGGCGCTTGCGGCCTCGGCCCTTGCCGCCACGATCTCGGCGGCACTGCGGTCGCCCATGCGGGCGAAGGGCGCGAACCCGGGCACCTCGTAGGTGCCGCCGTTGCAGAGGATGGTGCCGGTCTCGGGATCGTGCACGAAGTCGTATTCGCTGGACTTGCCCGCGGCGACGATCTCGAAGCCCAGCACCTGCGCCCAGGTGATGAGCCCGATCAGCAGGCTCGGCTGGTCGCCGTCCACCGGCGTCACGAGCACGCCCTTGTCGGCGGCCATGGCGGCGAGACCGGGGCCGACGACGCTGTCGACTTCCTTGGAGACCATCGCGACATGCTTGCCCGCGGCGATGGCCAGCTCGGCGTGGCGGGCGCCGTGGACTGGATGGCCGGTGGCCTCGACCGCCACGTCGAAGGGCAGGTCCGCGACGCGCGCGGAGTCGCCC
>NZ_JAATOS010000200.1:0-7093 GCF_011806505.1 Salipiger sp. HF18
AGCCACAGCTTCGGCGCTTCGCGGTTGGGGATCAGCGCCGTGGTGATGACGATGTCCACCTCGGGCGCGAGCTCACGGAACTTGGCAAGCTGGGCCTCACGGAACTCGGGCGAGGACACCGCGGCGTAACCGCCGGTGGCCGCACCATCCACCTGCTCTTCCTCGAAGTCGAGGTAGACGAACTCCGCCCCCATCGACTCGACCTGCTCAGCCACTTCGGGCCGCACGTCGAAGGCATAGGTGATGGCGCCGAGCGAGGTCGAGGTGCCGATCGCGGCAAGACCCGCGACGCCCGCGCCCACCACCAGCACCTTGGCCGGCGGCACCTTGCCCGCGGCGGTCACCTGGCCGGTGAAGAAGCGGCCGAAGTTGTTGCCCGCCTCGATCACCGCGCGGTAGCCCGCGATGTTTGCCATCGACGACAGTGCGTCCATCTTCTGCGCGCGGCTGATCCGCGGCACCATTTCCATGGCGATGACGTTGGCGCCCTTCGCCTTCGCCAGCTCCAGCCCCTCGGTGTTGCCGCCCGGGTTGAAGAAGGTGATGAGGGTCTTCTCGGGCGTCAGCCGCTCGAGCTCTTCCGTCGTGGGGATGCGCACCTTGGCGATGACGTCCGCCTGCGCCCAGAGCGCCTCGGCCCCGTCCACCACGGTCACGCCCGCCTCTTCGTAGACGCTGTCGGCAAACCCGGCCTTCACGCCGGCGCCGGCCTCCACGAGGCAGTCGTACCCCAGTTTCTGGAGAGCCTTGGCCGAATCCGGAGTCATCGCGACCCGGTTCTCGCCCTCGGCAATCTCCTTTGGCGTTCCTATCTTCACGTTTGTAGCCCCCCTTGGTCCTTTTGAGCCATTGATCAGTTACGTTACGGCACACGCCGGCTGACACCGGGTCTAGCGTCCGGACCCGGTGCTCACAATCGCATCGCGCCGGTTAATCACAACCCGTGGCGAAATTAAAGCCATCTTCTCGTTTGTTGCGCATACTTCGCATACTGCGCAAGAAACTTTCGGCGCAACATCTTCTCTTCCTTCTCGACAAAGCGCTTCTCCACAACCCAGACAAAGATCGGAAGCAGCACGAGCGAGGGAACGGCATCCCAATAGAGGATCAGCCCCAGCAGGATTATCGCATCGCCAACGTAGATGGGGTTCCGTGACAGCTTGAACACGCTTCCCGTCACCAGCTGAGAGGCCTCTTCATTCGGCATCACCGTGGTCCGCGCCCGGCGCATCTCCGCCACCGCCAGCGCGATGAACAGAAGCCCGCCGCCCACCAGCAAACCGCCCAGCAGATCGGCCCAGACCGCACCGAAGCTCAGCCCCATCGGGTGGTAACGGCCTTGCCACCACGCGACCAGAAGCATGCCGGCCAGCCAGGCCTTGGGAAGGTCGATCAGTTTGCGCATGGCGAAGGGTCGTGCTCCCGCAGGTTGCAACAGGTGTCACGACAGCAAGGGGCAAAGCGGCGGCGCGGTCAAGAGAGCCGCACCCGCCCGGGACACGACGCCGCGTCCCCGATGGCCCCCGCGCGACGCGCGGGCCGGTGGCTCACTCCCACTCCATCTCCTCGAAGACCCGGCCCGCGTTCTTGGTTGCCAGCTCCTCGAAGGTGTCAAGCCGCGACCATTGCGACTGGTCCACGTAGAAGGCCCCGGCCAGGTCCCCGCCGGCGTCGATGTGCTCGCCGATCCTGGCCCGGATGTCCTTGAGGTAGTCCGAGGTGTAGCGGGTCACCTGCGCCATGTTCGTCGGGTGCCCGTGGCCGGGGATCACGTAGGTCGCGCCGAGATCGGTGAACGGTCCGTCGAAAGTCTCGATCCAGCAACTCGTGCAGGTCTCGGCAAAGATCGGCGGCATGCGCTCGTGAAAGGCGATGTCGCCCGCGATCACGATCCCCCATTGCGGGATCCACACCTGCGTGTCGCCCGGATCGTGGGCGGGGCCGAGGTGCAGCACCTCGACCGTCACGTCGCCCATCTCGATGACCTCGCGGTCCGAGAACGACCGGTTCGGCACCGCCACCCGCGTGCCCTCGGCCTTGTCCCGGTTGTAGCCCTGCATGCCCTGCAGGATGAAATCGCCGTCCTTCTCGAAGACCGCGATGGCGTCCTCGTGGGCAAGGATGTCGACGCCCTGATCCGCCCAGTAGGAATTCCCGAGCATGGCGTGCCCCTGCCCGTTCTCGTTGATCACCAGCTTCACCGGCTGGTCGGTGACCGCGCGGATCTCGTCATGCAGCGCCGCCGCGAGCCGGGCCGAGGCGCCGCCGTTGATCACGATCACCCCGTCGCCGGTCTCGATGAAGCTCAGGTTGTTGTTATGGCCGCTGTTCTCGTAGGTCGGAGGCGCGGTGGCGCCGATGGCACTCCAGACATGCGGGATGACCTCGACCGGGAGGTCGTAAAGCTCGGACTGCGGGTACTGATCCGCAATATCCTCGTGCCCGACCGCCGGCCCTGCCGCCAGAACCGCCGCAATCGTCGCCTGTTTCCACATCCCTGTCCCTCCCTCGACAGCATCCGCCCACACATTCACACCCATGAATTCATCTGTCCAGCACGAAGCGTCCGCTTGCCTGCGACGCGAAAGCGCGGCAGGTTCTGCCGGAAGGAAAGGGTCGGCATGCTTGAAGGAAAACACGCGCTCGTCACCGGCGGAGGCACCGGCATCGGTCTCGCCATCGCGCGCGCGCTCGCCGGTGCCGGCGCTGCCGTCACCATCACCGGCCGCCGGGCCGAGGTCCTGAACGCCGCCGGCGACCTGCTGCACCCGCATGCGATGGATGTCTCGGACGAGGACTCGGTCCGCGAAGGCTTCGCCAAGGCCGTGGCCGCCCGTGGCCCGGTGCAGGTGCTGATCGCCAACGCGGGCCTCGCCGAGCAGGCCAACATGCCGGACATCAGCCTCGAGACCTGGCGCCGGACCATGGGCGTGAACCTCGACGGCGCCTTCCTGACCATTCGCGAGGCGCTGCCGCCGATGCTGGCCAGCGGTTGGGGCCGGGTCATCGCCATCTCCTCGATCGCCGGGGTGAAGGGCATGAAGCGCTGTGCCCCCTACGTGGCGGCGAAGCACGGGATGGTGGGGCTCATCCGCGCCCTCTCGGCCGATTACGCAGGTCAGCCGCTGACCTTCAACGCGCTCTGCCCGGGCTATGTCGAGACCGAGGTGGCAGAGCGCAACATCGAGCGCGTCATGGCGCGCGAGGGCCTGACGCGCGGCGAGGCCACGCGCTTCGTGCACTCGGCAAACCCGCACGGCCGCCTGATCCCGCCGCATTCCATCGCCCAGGCGGCGCTCTGGCTCTGCGGCGCGGGGTCCGAGAACATCAGCGGCCAGGCCATCCAGATCGCCGGAGGAGAGTTTTGACAGATTTCGCCTGGACCCGTGACCAGTTCCACATCCCGCTCGGGCTCATCTACCTCGACGGCAATTCGCTCGGCCCCCTGCCCAAGAGCACGCCGGCGCGGCTCGAGCGCATGCTCTCCGAGGAATGGGGCGAGCACCTGATCTCGGGCTGGAACGCCTGCGGCTGGATGGGCATGCCCCGGCGGCTGGGCGACCGGCTCGGACGGCTGATCGGCGCCGAGGAAGGCCACGTGGTGGTGGGCGACACGCTCTCGATCAAGGTCTTCCAGGCGCTGGCCGCGGCGCTCGACATCGTGCCCGAACGCAAGGTGATCCTGTCGGACCGGGGCAACTTCCCCTCGGATCTCTACATGGCCGAGGGGCTGATAAGGATGCTCGGCAACCGCCACGAGCTGCGCCTCGTCGCCCCGCACGAGCTCGAGGACGCGATCACCGACGAGGTGGGCGTGCTGCTGGTCACCGAGGTCGACTACCGCACGGGACGGCGCCACGACCTCAAGGCGCTGACCCGCAAGGCCCATGACATGGGCGCAGTGGTGGTCTGGGACCTCGCGCATTCAGTGGGCGCCCTGCCGGTGGACGTGGCCGCGGGCGGCGCCGATTTCGCCGTGGGCTGCACCTACAAGTACATCAACGCGGGCCCCGGCGCGCCCGCCTTCATCTACGTCTCGCCCGAGCACGCGGATCACTGCGACCCCGCGCTCGCCGGCTGGCTCGGCCACGCCCGGCCGTTTTCCTTCGAGCAGCACTACGCGCCCGGCGAGGGCATCGAGCGCATGCGCGTCGGCACCCCCCCGGTGCTGCAGATGGCAGCGCTGGATGCGGCGCTCGACATCTGGGACAAGGTCGATATGGGCAAGCTGCGCCAGCGCTCGCTGGCGCTGACCGGGCTGATGATCGAGGAGGTCGAGACCCACTGCCCCGGCCTCAAGCTCGCCACCCCGCGCGAGAACGACGCCCGCGGCAGCCAGGTTTCGTTCCGCTCGGAACACGGCTACGCCATCATGCAGGCGCTGATCGACCTCGGCGTGGTGGGCGATTTCCGCGCCCCCGACATCCTGCGCTTCGGCATCACCCCGCTCTACATCGGCGAGGACGAGATCCGCGAAGCGGTCGAGGTGCTCGCCCGCGTGCTGCGCGGCGCGCTCTGGGATCATCCGAAATATCACCGCCGCAAGCCCGTGACCTGAGCCCTGCGGCAAGGTCGGACCGCCTCCGGCGGGGATATTTGGGGCCAGAGGAAGACAGGGCGCGGCACGTCGATACCGGCCTCAGCGACGGTTTCGCGCGGGGCTCCGGCACCTTCCAGACCGCGCGGGTCAGGGAACGTGTCGTCAGGCCGGCCACGGGCGCGGAGCCGGCGGGCCGCAGGCCCGGAAAGGCGACATGACCTGCGCGCCGAAGGCGCACCGCGAGGTCACGCCGCGCGAAGATCAGGCCCGCAGGCCGCGCCCCAACAGACGGGCCAGCAGCCGCAGCCTCTCGGGATAGGCGTCATAGGGCGCGACCTTGGTGCCCTTGGCGGCGGCGAGCATGGTGCCAGCCAGCTCGCGCGGCGGCGCCTCCAGCCGCAGCCGGCCCGCATTCGCCTCGCGCGACAGCCAGTCCGCGTAGAGCGCCGCCAGCCGGCCCTCGCCCTCCACGAAGATGTCACCGCAAAGCGCCGCGGTCCGGTCGAGCAGTTCCTCGCCATGCGCCGCGCGCAGCACGGCGTCGGGGATCGCCGCCGCGTGACAGGCGAAGGCGCGCTCCAGCACCTCGTCGGGCGCGCCGGCCCCCGCCAGCGCCGCCTCCACCGCGTTGCCGAGGCGCGCGTAATAGAGCCCGACCAGCGCCCGCAGGATCGCCTCCTTGCCAGCAAAATGCAGGTAGAGCGCCGGGCGCGACATGCCCGCCGCCTTCGCGATATCCTCCATCGAGGTGCGCCGGAACCCGTAGGCGGCGAACTGTCCGAAGGCGGCCTCGAGAATCGCCTCGGCTTTCGGATCGATGTGCTGCTGGGCCTCTTGCATGGAGAATGCTCTGACAAATCAGCCGAATTTTGTCAATTGACGAAGTGACATTATCAGTTCAATCTGTCATAAACCGATCGGCAAGGAGGACGATGCCATGCCCGGCACGATCACCGTCAACGGAACCTCGCATGACGTCGACCTTCCCGACGATGTCCCGCTGCTCTGGGTGCTGCGCGATGCGCTGAACCTCACCGGCACCAAGTACGGCTGCGGCGTCTCTGCCTGTGGCGCCTGCACCGTCCATATCGACGGCGAGCCGGTGCGCTCGTGCCAGGTGACGCTCTCCGATGTCTGGGGCGAGGTCACCACCATCGAAGGCCACGGCACCCCCGAGAGCCTCTCTCGCCTGCAACAGGCCTGGGTCGCGCACCAGGTCGCGCAATGCGGTTACTGCCAGTCGGGCCAGATCATGCAGGCCGCCGCCCTGCTCGCCGAGATCCCGCAGCCCAGCGACGACCAGATCGACGCCGCCATGTCGGGCAACCTCTGCCGCTGCGGCACCTACCCCCGCATCCGCGCCGCCATCCGGTCGGCCGCGGGCATGGAAAGCTGATCCATGGCAAGCCTCGGCAAGATCGCCCGTCGCACCTTCATCTTCGGCTCCGCCGCCATCACGGGCGGTGTCGCGCTCGGCCTCTGGTACCTCGGCAGCCCCGCCGCCAACCCGCTGAAGCCGGCGGAGGGCCAAACCACGCTCAACCCCTTCGTGCTGATCGACGGCGCGGGCGTCACCATCATCGCCCCCCGCGCCGAGATGGGACAGGGCACCCAAAGCACCTGGGCCGCGCTCGTCGCCGAGGAGATGGATCTCGCCTGGGACCAGGTCCGCGTGCTGCACGGCCCGCCCGCCACCGCCTATTACAACACCGCGATGATGGGCGAGAGCGCCCCGGGCCCCGCCTATGGCAAGAGCGCCTTCCAGCACGCGGTGGGCGAGGCGATGGGCACGCTCGGCAAGCCGCTCGAGATGCAGGTCACCGGCGGCTCCACCGCCATGAAGGACGGGTACGAGCGTATGCGCGCCACCGGTGCCGCCGCCCGTGAGATGCTCAAGGGCGCCGCCGCGAACCGGCTCGGAATCGACGCAGCCCTCCTCCGCACCGAGGACGGCCACGTGATCGCCCCGGACGGCACCGCGCTGCCCTACACCGAACTCGCCGCCGAGGCCGCTGCCATCACCCCGCGCGAGGTGCAGCTGCGCGATCCCTCCGAGTGGACGCTGCTCGGCCGCCCCCTCCCCCGGCTCGACACCGTCGCCATGTCCACCGGCACCGCACAGTACAGCATCGACGTCCGGCCCGAGGGGCTGAGGTTCGCGGCGCTGCGCATGTCGCCGCGCCGGGGCACGATGCTGGGTTATGACGACAGCACCGCGCGGACCATGGCGGGGGTCGAGAAGATCGTCGACCTCGGCGACGGCGTCGCGGTCATCGCCAGCAACACGTGGCTCGCCCAGCAGGCGGTCGCGGCCATCAAGATCGACTGGGGCCCCGCCCCCCACGCCGAGACCACCGACGCGATCATGGCGCAGATCGAGGCCGCCTTCGCGCTCGACCCCGACAGCACCTTCCTCGACCGCGGCGATGCCGACCGCCTGCCCGAGGGCGCCACCGAGATCACCGCCGAGTACCGCGTGCCCTTCCTCGCGCATGCCGCGATGGAGCCGCTCAACGCCACCGCCCACATCACCGCCGAGGGGCTCGAGCTCTC
>NZ_JAATOS010000019.1:0-30777 GCF_011806505.1 Salipiger sp. HF18
AAGCGGGTTTTCGAGGACATGAAGGCGCTCGGACGGCGCTACGTCGAGGCCGCCTGCCGGGGCGAGAACATCGGTTTCTCGAACATGCACCAGCTGCTCACGGACATCGCGCAGGGCACCAAGAAGCAGGTGCCCTGCGGCGCCGGTCTGGGCATGCTGGCGGTGGACAAGGAGGGCGACCTGCACCTCTGTCACCGCTTCGTGGGCTCGGACCAGCCGACATATGGCAACGTGGACCGCGGCATCGACGTCCCCAAGCTCGCACGGTTCATCGAGACCGCGCAGGACCGCACCGAGTTCGGCTGCAAGACCTGCCGGATCCGGTCGATCTGCGCCGGTGGCTGCTACCACGAGAGCTACGCCCGGCAGGGCGACGCCTTCGCCCCGGTCTACCACTACTGCGACCTGATGCGGGACTGGGTCGACTTCGGCGTCGAAGCCTATGTCCGCATCATGCAGGCCAACCCCGCCTTCTTCAGAACCCAGCTCGAGCCGCGGCTTGCCCGGCCCGGTGCCGCCCAGCCACGCCCTGCACAGGAGCTTGCCAGATGAAACATTTCACCCCGGCCAATTCCAAGGCCAAGGCCTTTGTCGAAGCGCAGGCGGAAGGCCGCGAAGACGAGGTGGTCGCGATGAACAGCCTCGTCGGCTGCACCACCTCCTTCGATCCCGGCTGGGAGGTCGACGCCTTCGGGGCGCTGTCGAACCTCTGCCAGCCGATGGAGGCCGATCTCTACGGCTGCGCCGATCCCTGCTGGTGGCCCGCGCAGGTGGCCGACACGCTCAACACCTACCCGAACTGGAGCGACGACGCGACCAACGTCACCGAGGACTGGCGCAACCTGCAGTCCGTCTTCCCGGAACCGAAAGGCTGACATGATGACCTGCAACAGGACCCTCTCGCTGCTGCTTGCGGGCGGCATGGCGCTGTCGGCGGTGCCCGCGGTGGCCAGGGACTACATCCTCGCTCCGGCGCGGCCCAACAAGCTCGTCGTCGTCGACACCGAGGCGATGGCGATCGACAAGGTGATCACGCTGGCCGAGGACGCGGGCCCGCAGCCCGCGGTGCCCGTCGTCGATGACGAAGGCCGCTTCGCCTATGTCACGATCAACCGCACGGAGAGCATCGTGAAGGTGGATCTCACCACCGGCGAGACCGTGGCGCGGACCGACTTCAGCAGCGCCGGGGAGCGGGTGAAGACGCTCTTCGGCATGGACCTCTCGCCCGACGGCTCCACCCTCGCGGTCTACCAGTCGCCGGTGACGCTGGGCACCACCCATTACGAGGTGCAGCCGACCCGCATCGCCTTCGTCGATACCGCCACGCTCGAGACCGTGAAGACGGTCGAGGCGCCGCGCCAGATCACCCTGCTGATGTACTCGGCCGACGGCTCCAGGATCTACGGCATGGGTCGCAGCATGTTCGTCTTCGATGCCGCAAGCGGCGATCAGATCGACGAAATGCCGATCCACGGCTGGAAGCCCGACGCCTACATGCAGCCCGACGTGCTCGACGTCTGGAGCCAGTTCGAGAGCTCGAACATCATGGTGACGCCGTTCTATACCGCCCGCACCGACCTCAGCCTCGACGATCCCGAGGCCTGGCGCACGGGGATGCTGACGCTCGATCTCGAGAGCGGCGAGATGGAGATGCAGGACATCCGGATGATGGACGTCTTCTACTTCTCCTCGGCGGCCAGCCCCGACGGCACCCGCCTCTACGGCGCCTATAACGTGCTCGAGAGCTTCGACATGGAGAAGGTCGAGCCGCTCAAGCGGGTGGCGCTGCCGCACAGCTACTACTCGGTCAACGTCTCGTCGGACGGTAACACCGTCTGGCTGGGCGGCGCGCTGTCGGATCTCGCGGCCTACGATGCCGAGACGCTCGAGCGCAAGGGACAGGTCGACATGCCCGATGGCGCGGCGATGTCGCTCTCCAATATCCGGCTGTTCCAGCGCGACGAGTGATGCGGGCGGTCGGCATCATCGACAGCGGCGCGGCGCCGGGCCTGCCGGGCGACGCGCGCGCCTTCGATGCCGACGGGGCAGGGCATGCCGCCCTGCCTGACCGGCTGGGCCACGGGACCGCCGTGGCCCGGACGATCCTGCGGGCCTGCCCCTCGGTGCGGCTTGTGCATGCGCAGGTCTTCGACGCGCGGCCCGTGACCTCGGCGCTGCGGGTGGCGGCGGCGCTCGACTGGCTGGCGGGGCGCGGGGATGTGGGGCTGGTCTGCCTCAGCCTCGGGCTTTCCGCCGACCGCACGGTGCTGGCCGAGGCGGTGGCGCGGGCGCAGGCGGCGGGGCTGGTTCTGGTCGCCGCCCATCCCGCCCGCGGCCCGGCGCCATGGCCCGCCGCCTATCCCGGCGCCATCGCCGGAACCGGCGATGCGCGCTGCGGCTGGGACGCGCTGTCCCGGCTGGGTCCGCGGCTCTTCGGAGCGTGGTGCAACTCGCCCGAGCACGGCGGCACCGGCATGGGCGGCGCGAGCCTCGGGACGGCGCGCCTTGCCGGGCATGTTGCCGCGATCATGGCGGACGGCGCCGACACGAGCGCGGCGGGGCTGGACGTGCTGGCGCTGCGCGCACGTCACCACGGCGCGGAAAGGAAGACCGCATGAGGGCGCGGCTCGCACGCATGATGGCCGCGCGGATCTTCCCGAGCGCGGGCTGGCTCGGCCCGCTGGTCGAGCGCGCGCTGCCCGGCATGTCGCGGGTGCTGGCGTTGTCGCTCTTTGCCGCAGCGGTGGGGCTCGCGGCGCCGATGGTGACCAAGGCGCTCATCGACCGGGGCATCATGGCGCGGGACATGCAGGCGCTCGCGACCTGGGCGGCGGTGGGCTTCGCGCTGGGGCTCGGCGTCGTCGGGCTTGGGATCGTCTCGCAGATGGCGCATCTGCGGGCCTCGCAGGCCATGCTGGGCGACCTGCGGCGCACGGTTCTGGGGGCCGCACTCGCGCGCGATCCGCAGGCGCAGGCATTGACCGTGGGCGAGGCGCAGACCCGCATCGACGGCGACTGCGCCGAGATCCAGCGCTTCCTCTTCGATTCCGGCCTCGTCGCGGTTACCGCGCTGTTCCGGCTGCTGGGCGGCACCGCGCTGATGCTGGCGCTCGACTGGCGGCTGGCGCTGCTGCCCGCGCTCGCCGCCCCCTTCGAGCTCTGGTTCCTTAGCTGGGCGCGGCCGCGCACGCAGGCGCGGGCCGAGGAGGTGCGCGAACACCGTGGCGGGCTCTCGAGCCAGCTGGCCGAAACCTTCATGCTGGTCCCCGGGCTGCGTGCCCTGAACGCCTTCGGCACCCGCGAGACCGGCTTCGGCGCGCTGCAGGGCGACCTCTTCCGCGCGCAGGAGCGGCAGCGGCTCTGGACCGAGGCGGTGGGCGCCGTGAGCCAGATCCTTACCGCGGTTGTGCGCTCTGCCGTGCTGCTGCTCGGCGGCTGGCTCGTGGTGACAGGGTCGTGGCCCATCGGCTCGCTGATCGCCTTCCTCGCCTACACCGGCATGATGGCGGGCCCGCTGCGCAACGTGCTGGGGCTCTACCACGCGCAGGCCCGCGCCAAGGTCGCGCTGGCCCGGCTGTCGGGCATCATCGGTGACGCGCACGACCCGGCGGCCGGCGAGAGCTGCCCGCTCCGGCCCTCGGTGATCCGCCTGCAGGGCGCGCGCAGCCCGTGGGGCGGCCATGCGCCGGTCGCGCTCGAGCTGCGGGCGGGGCAGGGCGTGCTGCTCGACGGCCCCTCAAGCATCGGCAAGTCGGCCCTGCTGGCAAGCCTCACCGGCGAGGTCGCGCTGGCCGAGGGCACGGCCGAGATCGACGGCAAGCCCGCCGCGATCTACAGCACCGCGAGCCGGCGCGAGGCCATCACCCATGTCCCGCAGCGGCCCTGCATCCTGCGCGGCACCCTGCGCGACAACCTGCTGGTGGCGGCGCCGGACGCCACGGACGCCGATTGCCGCGAGGTGCTGGGCATCTGCGACCTGCTCGACTGGGCCGACGACCATCGCGGCCTCGACACCGGGCTGACCGAGCTCGGCGCGACGCTCTCGGGCGGCATGCGCCAGCGCATCGCCATCGCCCGCGCGCTGCTGCGGCCCTCGGGAGTACTGATCTTCGACGAGAGCTTCTCCGAGATCGATACCGCCCGCTGCGAACGCATCCTCGATGCCATCGACCGCGCCTGCGCCGACCGGCTCCGCATCTTCGTGGCCCATTCCGGCGCCGTTCGGACGCGCGCCTATGACCAGCGGATCACGCTGGAGGCCGAGCCCCGGCCGGGTGTGCCGCTGCCCATGACCCGGAGGGCCGCGGTCTGACACCAGCTCCCTTCGGCCCGCGGCGGCGCTGTGCGCCGGCCCGTCATGCGCGCGCCAATCACGCGCGGGCCTTCGCCAAGCGCGGGCACGTCCGGAAAACGGACTCCGTCGGATCGCGAAAATCGGATAGGCTTGCGTCGAAAGGTATCGGACCCACCGCCACAGGAAGGCCCCGACATGCTCAATTCGGTCATCTCTGAGACCATCGCCGGGACGGTGCTCGGCGGCGATGACGCAGGCCATGGGCAACCCTCCGTCGAGGGCGAGGGCTTTGTCCCGCTGTCCTTCTTCGTCGACCGGCTCGAGACCCTGCGGCAGCGCTCCGAGGGCGGGCTTTACGCGTGGACCGTGGGCGAGATCTTCACCTTCGACATGCTGGGCGACCTCGGCGAGATCATCGCCTGCGCGCCGACGCTTGGCCACGCCATGCGGCAGCTGGCGCAGGGGCTTCCGATGCTGCAGAGCGGGGCCGAGACCAGCTTCACCGTGATCGACGACGAGGCGCGGCTGAGCTACCGGGTGCTCGACCCGGAGATCTGGCCCCGGCGCGGCGATGCCGAGATCACCCTGTCGCTGGCGCAGAACATCTGCATGCGCTTCGGGATGCCGCGCGGGGCGCTGCGGCAGGTCGGGCTGGAATACGTCCCCGACCGCGATCCGTCGGAATGCGCGCGCCACCTCAGGGTGATGCCGCGCTTCGACCAGACCGAGAACTACGTGGCCTTTCCCGCGCGCTTCCTCTCCAACCCCTCGGTGACCGGCAGCGCCGGCACGCAGGAGTTCTCGGAACGCAGCCGGGCGCTGCTCGACCGGCTGTCGCGCCGCCAGAGCCGGCTCGCGACCGGCGAACTGGTGCGGGCGCGCATCCTGCGCCACATCGGGCGCGGCTCGCTGGGGCAGGCGTCCATCGCCTCCGAGCTCGGCATGTCCGACCGCTCGCTGCGCCGCAAGCTGTCGGTCGAGGCGACCTCCTACCACGACATCCTCGAGGAATGCCGGCGGGCGCAGGGCGAGGCGCTGCTCACCCGCACCGAGCGGAGCCTCGGCGACATCGCCCACGCGCTGGGCTACTCCGACCAGACCGCCTTCTCGCGGGCTTTTTCGCGCTGGTTCAGCATGTGTCCGAGCGAGATCCGTAAGAGTGCCCGCCAGCCCGCGGGTGGAGACCTGCGACCCGGTCTCGCCGGGTAGGCCCATGTCTCTCAGTCTGTCCGTCGAGAACCGGCCCAAGGCCGGTCGTATCACCGAGCGTGTCTCAGCGCGCGAAGGCCCGCGCTCTCTGCATTGAAACAAACGAAACTCCCCGCGCAATCGGCCTGAAACTCCGGTCCGTCAGAACTGCTGTCATCGGAAGGGCAAGACGCCCGACCTGACCGGCAACAGACCAGATCACAGACAGGAGTTTCCAATGACCGCCCAGACCCTCGAAAAGCCCGCCAAGACCGCCATGAACGGCGTCGATGTCCCGACCTTCCTCGCCACGCTGGGCGTGGTGGGCGAGACCCCCGAGATCGCCAAGTTCACCTTCCGCGCCAACGGCGAATGGCTCTCGGGCACCCATAGCCGCACCGCCTTCACCGGCTTCCACGGCGCCATGCAGGAGATGAAGCACCGCCGCGAGTACGATGTCGAGTGCGACCACCCGCAGGTGCTTTGCGGCACCGACAACGCCGCGACCCCGGTAGAGTTGCTGCTGGCGGCGCTGGCCTCCTGCATCACCGCGGGCATTGGCAACATCGCCTCGATCCGCCAGGTGAAGCTGCACGCGGTCGAGACCTCGGTCGAGGGCGACGTCGACCTGAACGGCATCCTCGGGCTCGACAAGACGGCGCGCAACGGCTTCACCGGTGTCCGCATGGCGGTGACCATCCGCGGCGACGCCCCTCAGGAGAAGCTGCGCGAGATCGTCGAGCAATCGGTCGCCCGCTCCGCCGTCTTCGACGTGCTCCGCAACGGCGTCCCCGTCTCGGTCGAGATGGCCGGCTGAGCGCAGGTGCCCGCGCCGCGCCCCGGGCGCGGGCCACCACCGCCACGCTTTCATTCCTCCGGTTTCAGAAGGATCTTCCCCATGCCCCGCTTCACCGCTTCCGACGCCACCAAGAGCTACGGCTCCGGTTTCGACCACGTCGCGCTTCGCGACGCTTTCGCCGACTTCCGCAGCTGGTGGGACCGCAACCGCCTGACCGGGACCGCGCGCCGCGCCGATCCGGAGATCACCCCGAGCCTGCCGATGGCGGCCTGACCCCGACGCCCATCCTCCCTCCTCCTTCCCCGTCCCGACTGGCTCGCAGCTGCAAGGCTGCGGGCCTTTTTTCTTCGGGCAAAACCCCTGATCGCACACTGAAACAGTCGAAACGCAAAGGCGCCTTCGACGACGCCCAAGCGAAACCCGCGCCGGTCAGGGTGGCTCCAACGCAAGACGGAGAACCCCAATGTCCCCCATCATCCCAGTCCTCATCATCGGAGCGGGCCAGGCCGGCCTCGCGCTCAGCTGGTCGCTGACCCGGCGCGGCATCGACCACCTCCTGCTCGAGCGCGGCCGGGTGGGCGAGCGCTGGCACGCCGAGCGCTGGCCGGGGCTGCACCTGCTGACGCCCAACTGGATGAACCGCCTGCCCGGACCCTGGCCCGAGGCCGATCCCGACGGGTTCATGTCGGCGGCCAGTTTCGGAGAGCGGCTCTCGGCCTACCGCAAGGCCATCGCGGCGCCGGTGCTGACCGGCTGTGCGGTGCGCTCGGTCCGCCACGAGACCGGTCTCTTCCACGTCGACGCGGGCGCGCGGCACTTCTTCGCGCGGGCGGTGGTCATCGCCACCGGAGCCTGCGACCGGCCCGCCGTCCCGGGTTGGGCCGCGGCCTTGCCGGAGGACATCGCGCAGGTGAGCCCCACCCGCTACCGCGGCGCCGGGGTGTTGGCGCCGGGCGGCGTTCTTGTCGTCGGCGCCTCGGCTACCGGGGTGCAGCTTGCCGCCGAGATCCGGGCGTCGGGCCGGCCTGTCACGCTCGCGGTCGGGCGGCACGTGCGCACGCCGCGGCGGTACCGCGGGCGCGAGATCTTTTCCCTGCTATCCGGCAGCGGCTTTCTCGAAGAGCCGCGCCCCGCGAATGCCGATCCCCGCCAGCTCATGGCGCTGCCGTCGCTGCAGCTCACCGGGGCGGGCGGAGGCGGTGCGCTGGGGCTCGAGACACTGGCCGCCATGGGCGTGAGCCTCGTCGGGCGCGCGCTGGGGGCGGGTGGTGGTGTGGTCCGGCTCGACCCGGCGCTGGCGCCCGAGATCGAGGCCGCCGAGCGGCGGCGTCACCGGATCCTTCGCCATGTCGACGGTCATATCGATGCGGCGGGGCTACGGCTGCCACCCGATGCCGCCGCGTGGCGCGCCCCGGAGCTGCCGGGCAGCGGTCCCGACCGGCTCAGCCTTGCCGCCGCTGGCATCCGGACCGTGATCTGGGCGACCGGCTTCCGGCGCAGCTACCCGTGGCTGCACCTGCCGGTGCTCGACGCCGCCGGTGAGCTCCAGACCCAGGGCGGGGTGACCGCCGTGCCCGGGCTCTACGCGCTGGGCCTTCCCTTCATGCGCCACCGCGCCTCGGCCTTCATCCACGGGGTGGGCCGCGACGCCGAGGCGCTCGCCCCTCTCATCGCGGCCGGGCTTCGGCGCGATGCCTCCCTTGCAGCCTGAACCCCCTTCGAAAGGACCAGGAAAATGACCACGATCCATTATGATGCCATGGTTGTCGGCGCCCGCTGCGCCGGGGCCGCCACCGCCATGCTGCTTGCCCGGCAGGGAGCGCGCGTGTTGCTTGTCGACAGCGCCCCGCCGGGCACGGACACGATGTCCACCCACGCGCTGATGCGCGGCGCGGTGATGCTGCTCGAGCGCTGGGGCCTTGCCGAACCGCTGCGCGCCGCCGGCACGCCGCAGGTCAGCCGCACCAGCTTCATCTACGGGGCCGCCGCGCTCGATCTCGACATCCGGCCCGAGGAGGGGGTCGAGACCCTGATGGCGCCGCGCCGCTACCTGCTTGACGCGATGCTCGCCCGCGCGGCCGCCGAAGCCGGCGCCGGGCTGCGTTACGAGACCGCCTGCGTCGGCCTGCTGCGGGACGATGCCGGCCGGGTCCGTGGCGCAAGGCTTGCGTCCAGTGACGGCCGCACCGAAGAGGTCCGCGCCGCGCTGGTGATCGGCGCCGACGGCAAGCGCTCGCGGGTTGCGCGTCTGGTCGGGGCGCCGGTGACGCGGCAGGCGGGGCACTCGGTCGCTTGCGCCTACCAGTACGTCACCGAGTTGCCCGACCGCGGCTATCGCTGGCACTTCGACCCTGGCGCTGCGGGCGGGCTGATCCCGACCAACGACGGCCGGACCTGCGCCTTCGTGGCGCTGCCCGAGGCGCGTGCGAAGGACCTGCGCGGCGCCCCGCTGCCCGCGCTCGCGCACCGCTACCTGCCGTGCATGGCCGCGGACATGGAGGGCGCGGTGCCCGAGGCGGCGCCGGTGATCTTCGCCGGCATGCGCGGCTATTTCCGCCGCTGCGCCGGTCCCGGCTGGGCGCTGGTGGGCGATGCGAGCTGGTTCCGCGACCCGATGACGGCGCATGGCATCACCGACGCCTTCCGCGATGCCGCCCTGCTGGCCGAGGCCGTGACGACGGGCACGCTCTCGGACTACGAGGCGCTGCGCGACCGGCTCTCGGGCCCGATCTTCGAGGTCTCGGACCGGATCGCGAGCTTCGACTGGTCGCTAGGCGAGCTCGCCGGCCTGCACAAGGCGCTGAACCGCGCGATGAAGGCCAACCAGGCCTGGATCGCCGGCCGCCCGACCGAGGAGCGCCGCGTCGCCTGACGCGGCCCCCGCCGCCCGCTGGGAACACAAAAAAGACCCGCCGGACCGGCGGGTCTCTTCGCTTCGGCGAGAACGCGTTCAGCAGTTGTAGAAGCTCGCGAAGAGGCGCCGGCGCTCGGCGTCGGTTGCGGCATCGACGCCTCCCGGCAGGTTGCGCAGGGCGCGGCGGTAGCGACGCTCGGCGCGGCGGTCTTCAAGGGCTTGGTGCAGGTCGTTCAGGGCTTTCATGGCTTGGTCCTTTGTCAGGTTGGTCACGTCGGTGATGCACAACCTTCGCCCGGCGCGGTTTCGGACCGATGTCGCGGCGGGGGCGGAAATGTTTGGACTGTAGCGTCCCCGCCGCCCGACCTGAAACAATTGAAACGAAGCGGGGCCTGCGCTGAAACACGATCCATACATGCGCCGGAAAGGATGGCGTCTCCGCCCCGTCGACGAACTTCTTGCCACAGAGGTGCAAGATCCCGCATGTTTGCAGAAGATTACCAGACAACGGATTTTGGCGACGAGGGGCCCCGCGGCCCGGGGGAGGAGCGCATGGAGAAGTCCCTGTTCGAAAAGTACGGCGGGTTCTCCGTCGTCAGCAAGATCGTCCTCGACCTCTACGACCGGCTGCTCGACGATGATGACGTCGGGCCGTTCTTTGACGAGATCGACATGGCGCGCATCGTCGATCACCAGACCAAGTTCGTCTCGTCGCTGATGGGCGGTCCCGCCTCCTACAGCGATGAGCAGATCCGCCGGATGCACGCCCATCTCGAGATCCACCAGCTGCATTTCGACAAGCTCCAGTCGCTGTTGCGGGCGACGCTGGCCGATCATGGGGTGGCGCCCGAGGACCAGGAGGCCATCCTCGCGGCCTTCGAGGCCCGGCGCGCCTTGGTGACGGGGTGAGAGCATGACCATCGCGGCGATCAACGAACAGCTTCTGAGGGCCATCGGCGTCGGGGTCGCGCTGCTCGATCTCGAGACCCTGCGGCTGCGCTTCTGCAATGACACGTTCCGCGGCTGGTTCGGCGAGATGGAGGTGGGCTCGAACCTGCTGGAGCAGTTCGGCGATCTCGACGTCGAGGCGCTGCGGGCGGCGCTGACCTCCGAGGGGCGCTACGCGACCGAGAGCACCTTCCGCCTGCGCCGCAGGACGATGACCGTGGCGATGGATTTCAACCGCGCGCTCGACGAGGACGAGCCGATCGCGGTGCTGGTCTGCCAGAACATCTCGCGGATCAAGGAACTCGAGTCGATGATCGACAGCTACTCCGCCATGGTCGAGCGCAACACCCGCGAGATCAAGCGCGAGAAGGAGCAGGTCGAGAAGCTGCTGCTCAACATGATGCCGCGCTCGGTCTACGAGGAATACAAGACCTTCGGCATCGTCACGCCGCGGCTCTACGATCCGGTGTCGGTGGTCTGCATCGACTTCATCGGTTTCGCCGAGATGGTCACCGCACATGAGCCCGCCGTCATCGTCTCCGAGCTCAACGACATCTACACCGCCTTCGACCGCATCGGCGAGCAGTTCGGCTGTGCCCGGATCCGGGCGGTGGGCGATCTCTATATCGGCGTCGCCGGGCTGCCCGACCCGACCGAGGATCACGCGCAGGCGGCGGCCAACGCCGCCATCCGCTTCATGCGCTACCTGCACCAGCGCAACGCCAGCCACCCGATCCAGTGGAGCTGCCGGGTGGGCATCGCCTCGGGGCCGGTAGTGGGCTCGGTCGTGGGGGTGCAGAAATACATCTACGACGTCTTCGGCCCGGCGGTGATCTATGCCAGCCGGTTGCGCTACATGGCCGAGCCGATGACCATCACCGGAAACGGCGCCGTGGTCGCGGCGCTCGACAACCAGTTCTCGGCGACCGAGGCGGGCACTCTGGCGCTTTCGGGCGAAAGCGAAGAGCCGGTGTTCCGCATCTCCGCCGAACAGATGCGCGCCGGGCAGGAACTCTGACCATGGCGGTGCGCTTCGATCCCTCGGTGCCGGAAGCGCCCGACGGACCGGGGCGGCGACCGTCCGACATGCTGGAAGAGGTGATCGACGCCCTGTCCGAGGGTCTGGCAATCTTCGACGAGAACGCGGTGCTCTTGCGCTGCAACTCCGGCTTCGAGCGGATGAACACCACCGTGGGCGACCTGCTCGAGCCGGGGCTCGACTGGTCGCTGCTGCTGCGCGAGTGGACCGCGAGGGGCGCTGTCTCGGCACAGGACGGCGAGCGGCTCAGCTTCATGGAGGCGCGGCTTGCGGGCGGCGACTGGATGGTCACCCCGCTCGAGGCGGAATGCGGCGACCGGGTCTACGAGTTCGTGATGCGCAGCACCGCGGCTGGGGGCTTCGTGCTGGTGCAGACCGACGTTACCGAGCGGCACGGTTTCGAGGAGGCTGAGCGCGCCGCCGACCAGCTGGTGCGCAAGGTGCTCGAGAACTGCCCGGCCAACATCATCATGTCGCGCGTCGGCGACGGCGAGGTGATCTACCGCTCGCCCGCCGCGACCGAGCTGCTGGGCAACGCCGAGCGCACCCACGCGCATTTCGCCTCGCGCGCCGAGCGGGCGGATTTCATCACCGCCGTGCTGCCCGACGGCCGGGTCGACGACATGCCGGTGACCGGCGTCCGCGCCGATGGCACGCGCTTCCCGAGCCTCGTCTCCGCCCGGCTGATCCAGTACCGGGGCGAGGACGTGCTGGTGTCGTCCACCGTGGACGTCTCGAAGGAGGTCGACCTGCGCCGCCGCCTCGCGGCGCAGCGCGAGCAGATCTTCCAGGCCGAGAAGATGTCGGCGCTGGGCGAGCTTCTGGCGGGCGTGGCGCATGAGCTGAACAACCCGCTCTCGGTGGTGGTGGGCCACGCGCTGATGCTGCGCGATGAAGAGATCTCGGACGATGTGCGCCGCCGGGTGGAGAAAATCTCGGATGCGGCAGAGCGCTGTGCCCGGATCGTGAAGTCCTTTCTTGCCATGGCGCGCCAGCAGCCGACGCGGCTGGTGCCGACCGACATCGCCGAGACCGTGCTGATGGCGGTGGATGCGCTGCGCAACGGTGCCGACGGGCTGGGCGCCGAGGTCGACTTGCAGATCGCGCCCGACCTGCCGAACGTGCGCGGCGATGCGCATCAGCTCTCGCAGCTTGTCATCAACCTCGTGACCAATGCCGATCAGGCGATCCGCGACAGCGGCACCGGCGACACCATCGGCATCGCGCTGAGCCACGATGCCGGTGCCCAGATGGTCGAGCTGCGGGTGACGGACAACGGGCCCGGCATCCCGCAGGAGATCCGTAGCCGCATCTTCGATCCGCTCTTCACCACCAAGCCCGTGGGTTCGGGCACCGGCATCGGGCTGGCGCTCTGCCACCGCATCGCCACCGCCCACGCCGGCCGGATCGCGCTGGCGGAGACCTCCGGTCCCGGCACCACGCTGGTCGTGCGCCTGCCCACCACCGAGGTCGAGAGCGACGCCGCGGCCACCACCCGTCCGCCCGAGGCGGCGGTCTCGCGCGGGGCGGTGCTGGTGGTCGACGACGAGGAGGACGTCTCGGACCTGATCCGCGAGATCCTCCAGCGCGAGGGCTTCGAGGTCACCGTGGCCAATTCCGCCGAGACCGCGCTCGAGCGGGTCGCAAGTGGCGACTTCGCCCTGATCCTGTCGGACCTGAACATGCCGGGGCTCGGCGGCCGGGGTTTCTACGAGCGGCTGCTGCGCGATCGGCCGGCGCTGGCGCGGCGCATGGGCTTCGTCACAGGCGATACCATGAGCCCGCAGGCGCGAGGCTTCCTCGACGGGGCCGGGCGGCCTTTCCTCGAGAAACCCATCGCGCCCGAGGAACTGCGGCGGCTGGCACGGGCGATGCTCAAGGGAGGCGCGGCATGAGCGATCACATCCTGATCTGCGATGACGAGCCCGACCTGCGCGAGATGCTGGCGGAATACCTGGGCAAGCGCGGTTACCGCACCACGCTCGCCGCCGGGGCCGAGGAGCTGCGCGCGCATCTCGCCGAGGCGCGGCCGGATCTCATCCTGCTCGACATCAACATGCCGGGCGAGGACGGGCTGTCGGTCCTGCGCAGCCTGCAGGGGCCCGAGGCGCCCATGGTCATCATGCTGACCGCCGCCGGCGACGTGATCGACCGGGTGGTGGGGCTCGAGATGGGCGCCGACGACTACCTCGCCAAGCCCGTGGACCTGCGCGAGCTGGTGTCACGCATCAAGGCGGTGTTGCGCCGCCAGACCAGCGTCGCCACCGAGGCCCCGCGCGAGCGGGCCCGCTTCCGCTTCGGCAAGACCTGGCTCGACCTCGACGCGGCGAAGCTCTTCGACGAGGGCGGCGAGGAGCTGCCGCTCACCGCGATGGAGTTCAACCTGCTGAAGCTCTTCGCCCGCAACCGGGGCAGGGTGCTGAACCGGGACCAGATCCTCGAGGGCGCGCATGACCGCTCGTGGGATCCGTTCGACCGCTCCATCGACATCCGCATCTCGCGCATCCGCAAGAAGATCGAGGTGAACCCCGCCAAGCCCGAGGTCATCCGCACCGTGCGCGGGGTTGGCTACATCTACGACCCGGGCTGAAACACTCGAAACACGCGCGCCGTCTTCCGGACACAGGCGCGAAACCCGTGAGGCACATCCTGGCTGCACCTTCCGATCAAAGGAGCAAGCCATGAGCCTGACACCGCAGAACATCTCCGACATCCGTTACAGCTGGCAGGCGCTTGCCGCCGAGCCGGAGGCCCTCGCCGCTGACTTCTACGAGACCCTGTTCCGCCACGACCCGGCGCTGCGCCCGCTCTTTGGCGCGACCGACATGGCCGGGCAGGGCCGCAAGCTCGCCGCCGCCATCGCGCTGGTGGTCAAGAGCGCCGACGACCTCGCCCCGGTGCTGGCACCGCTCGAGGCTCTGGGCGCCCGTCACGTCGTCTACGGCGTGCAGGACGGCGATTACGACACCGTGGGCGCCGCGCTGATCGAGACCATGTCCCGCCGGCTGGGTGCAGGCTTCACGCCCGCGACCCGTGACGCCTGGCTTGCCGCCTACGGCGCGGTGGCCGGGACCATGCTGGCCGGCGCCGCCGCGGCCCGGCGCAAGAGCGCCTGAGGGGACCGCTGCGATGCCGTCCCCGTCCATCCCTCCCGCGGCGCTTCTGCCGCGTCACCCGCGCAGGGTGATCGCCGCGGCGATCCTGGCAGGTGCTGCCGGGGTCTTCGCCCATTGCATCCTGCCCATCCTCTGACCCCTCCCTCCCAACCCCTCCCTTTCCGGACAAGGACCCTTCCAATGACCAAGGCTTTCAACAGCATCCTCGACACCGTCGGCAACACGCCGATCGTCCGCATCAACAAGCTCGCGCCCGAGGGCGTCGAGCTCTACGTCAAGCTCGAAGCCTTCAATCCCATGGGCTCGGTCAAGGACCGGCTGGCCCTCGGCATCATCGAGGCCGCCGAGCGCGACGGCTCGCTCAGGCCCGGACAGACGGTGATCGAGGCCACCAGCGGCAACACCGGCATCGGCCTTGCCATGGTCTGTGCCGCCAAGGGCTACCCGCTGGTGGTGACCATGGCCGAGAGCTTCTCGATCGAGCGCCGCAAGCTGATGCGCTTCCTGGGCGCGCGGGTGGTGCTGACCCCGGCTGCCGAAAAGGGCTCGGGCATGATCGCCAAGGCCCGCGAGCTGGCCGAGACCCACGGCTGGTTCCTCGCCCGCCAGTTCGAGAACGAGGCCGGCCCCGACATGCACTCGCGCACCACCGCGGCCGAGATCCTCGAGACCTTCGCGGACGCGCCGCTGGACTACTGGGTGTCGGGCTTCGGCACCGGCGGCACCATGAAGGGCGTCGCGCGCACGCTGAAGCAGCGCAGCCCGGGCACCCGCATCGTCGCCAGCGAGCCCGACAACTCGGCGCTTCTGGCCTCGGGCGTGGTGCAGCCATTCAACCCCGACGGCTCCCCCGCAGCCAGCCACCCGGCCTTCCGCCCGCACCTGATGCAGGGCTGGACGCCGGACTTCATCCCGAAGCTGGCGCATGACGTGCTGCGGGAGGGCTGGATCGACGAGATCCGCGCCGTGGCCGGGGCCGACGCCATGGCTTGCGCGCAGGATCTGGCGCGGCACGAGGGCATCCTCTGTGGCACCTCCGCCGGGGCGACCTTTGCCGCGGCGCTCGAGGTGGCGCGCAATGCGCCCAAGGGCTCGCGCATCCTTGCCATGCTGCCCGACACCGGCGAGCGCTACCTTTCGACCCCGCTCTTCGGCGGCATCGAGGAGGTGATGAACGCCGAGGAGCTGGCCATCGCCGCCTCGACCCCGCGCTTCCGCTTCGACGCGCCCTCCGCCCCCGCGGCGCAGGCCGCCCCGGCTGCGGCCAGCGACGAGGCACTGGCCGACCTGCAAGCGCTGATCTTGGATCCGTCGCAGCCGGTGGTGCTCTTCGCGCTTGAGTGGTGCGAGTTCTGCTGGTCGGTGCGCAAGCTCTTCGCGGCGTCGGGGATCGCGTATCGCTCGGTCGATCTCGACAGCGCCGCCTTCCGCATCGGCGACCGCGGCGGCGCGCTGCGCAAGGCACTGGCCGAGGCCACCGGCGCGGTGACCATCCCGCAGGTCTTCGTGGGCGGCCGGCACATCGGCGGCGCGACCGAGACCTTCGACGCCTTCAACGCGGGCGACCTGCAGCAGAGGCTGGCAGAGCTCGGCTGCGGGGTAAACGCCGAGGGCATCGGCAACGCCTACGGGTTCCTGCCCGGCTGGCTGCACCCGCGCAGACCCGCCGCGGCCTGAGGAGGACAGACCATGGACGATCTCCACTCCGCCACCCCCGAGCGCCCCGACCCCTATCGCTGGGTCATCGTCCTTTCCGCGTCGGCCATGCTGGCCGTCGCGATGGGGCAACTGGTGAACGGGCTCTCGGCCTTCTTCACGCCGCTCGAGGAAGCCGAGGGCTGGAGCCGCGCAGACGTCGCGCTGATCAACTCGGCGGGGCTTATCGGTCTCGCCCTGGGCGGCATCGTGATGGGCTGGCTGGCGGACCGCGTCGACACCCGCAAGGTGATCCTGACCGGCGCGCTTGTCACCGGGCTCTGCGTCACCGCGGCGGGCTTCGCCACGGCGCTCTGGCAGCTCTACGCGCTGTTCTTCGTCGCGGGCGCGCTGGGCGGCGGGGCGCTGTTCGCGCCGCTCTTCGCGCTGGTGGGGAGCTGGTTCCGCACCGGCGCGGGGCTCGCCATCGGCATCGTCTCGGCCGGGCAGGCGATAGGGCAGGGTGGCATTCCCTTCGCCAACGCGCTGCTGATCGAGAGCCTCGGCTGGCGTGGCGCCTTTGTCGCCATCGGCCTTGCGTCGCTGGCCATCCTCGTGCCGCTGGCGCTGCTCGCCCGCGTCCCGCGCAGGGCCGGCCCCGTGGCGGCGCAGGTGGCCGAGACGCCCACGGCGGTGCCGACCCCGGTGGTGGTGGCGCTGATGGGCCTCGGCGTGGTCTTCTGCTGCGCGCTGATGTCTGTGCCGCTGATGCATCTCGCGCCGCTGGTCGAGCTCTGCGGGGCGAGCGGCGCGGAGGCGGGCAGCGTCGTGCTGGTCATGATGATCGCCGCCATCGCCGGGCGGGTGGCCTTCGGCAAACTCGCGGACATGATCGGCGCGCTGCCGGCCTACCTCGCGGCGAGCGCCTGGCAGACCGCCTTCGTCTTCCTTTTCGTGCGGATCGACGACATTTCGCTCTTCTACCTCTTCGCGCCGGTCTACGGCTTCGGCTATGCGGGGGTGATGACAGGGGTGCTGACCAGCATCCGCACCCTGATCCCGGCCAAGCGCCGGGCCGGAGGCAGCGGCATCATCATCGCCTTCGCGTGGGGCGGGCACGGTCTTGGCGGCTGGCTGGGCGGGCTCTTCTTCGACGCCACGGCGAGCTACGAGCTGACCTTCGCCGTGGCCGCCGGAGCGGGGGTGCTGAACCTGACGGTGATCCTGCTGCTCGGCTGGCTGGTGATCCGGCCCTGTCGCGGCACGGGGACCCGCATGGCGGACGGTCTTGCCGTATAGAACCACAGGCGCGGGGCCAAACGGGCCCCGCGTTTCGACCGTTCTGTGACTTTCGGCCCGCCTCTGGCGGGCGCTTTGCGTCGAAAAGGTAGCAACGCATATCATTCCGGGTAACATGCTGAGAAGGAATGACTTAAGCTCCGAGGGTGAACGACGCGGAGGACAGGGTCTTGGAACTACACGACATGGCAGGGCACCTGATCCGGCGCCTGCATCAGACCTCGACCCACGTGTTTGCGACGCGCACCAAGGACGCTGGCCTTGACGTCACGCCGGTGCAGTTCGCGGCCATGGACGCGATCCGCGGCAATCCCGGCATCGACCAGGCGGGGATCGCCGCCGCCATCGCCTATGACCGTGCGACCATCGGCGGGGTGATCGACCGGCTCGAGCAGAAGGGCTGGATTTCGCGCACCGTGAGCCCGCGCGACCGGCGCGCCCGGGTGGTGACGTTGACGGGGGAGGGCGCCGCGATGTTCGACCGCATCCGCCCCGTCGTGCGCGCGCTTCAGGCCGAGATTCTGCCCGGCCTCTCGGACGAGGAACGCGCGCAGTTCCTCGATCTCGCGCGCAAGGCCTCTGCCGGGGCACCGCAGCCCTAGCGGCGAATCCCTTTCCTCGCAGGTTCTGTCCCAGGGGTGGCCCGACGCGCCCTGCCTCGTTTGGTATTTTCAATACGAAACAACGGGATGATGTATTTAGTATGTGTACATATTTATGGATTGACCGAAATTGGTAAGTATAGATACTATGTCTCCAGACCGGGCCTCGGCCCGTGCCTGCAGGGCGAGGAGGAGAGATCATGCAGTACTACCTGAACGGCTTTCGCGGCGGCGATCCCGACCTTGACGATGCGGTGCCGGGCCGTCGCGAGTACGGCGGTTTTGCACCGCTTCCCGACAAGGTGGACGTGCTGATCGCGGGCTGCGGACCGGCGGGGCTCTGCCTCGCGGCGCAGCTCTCGCGCTTCCCCGAGATCGACGTGATGATCGTCGAGCGCAAGCCGGGCCCGATGGAGAAGGGGCAGGCGGATGGCGTCAACACCCGCACCATGGAGATGTTCCAGGCCTTCGGTTTCGGCGAGAAGGTCAAGCGCGAGAGCTACTGGGTGAACCAGACAACCTTCTGGACCCCGGATCCGCAGAACACCGGGCACATTCGCCGCGCAGGCCGGGTGCAGGACGTGGCCGACGATTCCTCGGAGATGCCGCACACGCTGATCAACCAGGCGCGGATCCACGAGCTGTTTCTCGACGTGATGCGCAAGTCGCCCCGCAGGCTCGAGCCCGATTACGGCTGGTCGGTCGTGGACGTGACCGTGGACGAGACCACCGAGGACCACCCGGTGACCGTCACGCTCGAGAACACCGGGGTGAACGCCGGCGCCACCCGGATCGTGCGGGCGAACTACGTGGTCGGCTGCGACGGCGCGCGCTCGAACGTGCGCAAGGCCATCGGCGGCACGCTGCACGGCGATGCCGCGCACCAGGCCTGGGGGGTGATGGACATCCTCGCCAACACCGATTTTCCCGACATCCGGCAGAAATGCGTCGTGGCCTCGGCCACCGAGGGCAACGTGCTGATCCTCCCGCGCGAGGGGGGCTACCTGTTCCGCATGTATGTCGAGCTCGACAAGCTGAACCCCGACGAGCGCGTCTCGAGCCGCAACCTGACCTCCGAGCACATGATCGCCGCCGCCAACCGGATCATGCGGCCCTACACCATCGACGTGAAGGAGGTGGTCTGGTGGTCGGTCTACGAGATCGGGCACCGCATGACCGACCGGTTCGACGACGTGCCCGAGGACCGGAAGGCACACCGCACGCCGCGGGTCTTCACCGCGGGCGACGCCTGCCACACCCACAGCCCGAAGGCGGGGCAGGGGATGAACGTGTCGATGCAGGACACGTTCAACCTCGGCTGGAAGCTGGCGCATGTGTTCCAGGGGCGCGCGGATGCGAGACTGCTGCACAGCTATTCCGCCGAGCGCTGGCTCGAGGCCAAGCGGCTGGTCGACACCGACCACAAATGGGCGCGGATCATGTCGGCGCCGCCGGGCGCGTCCGAGCTCGACGGGTCGGACATGCCGCGGGTGCAGAAGCAGTTTATCGAGAACCTCGAGTTCACCGGCGGGCTTGCGGTGCACTACATGCCGTCGGCGCTGATCGGGGCGGACACCCACCAGGCGCTGGCGCAGGGGCAGGTGATCGGCCGCCGTTTCCACTCGGCGCCGGTGGTGCGCGTGGCGGACGCGATGCAGATGCAGCTCGGGCACGTGGCCGAGGCCGACGGGCGCTGGCGGATCTACGCCTTCGCGGGTGAGGATCCCTCGGCCATTCACAGGCTGGCGGAGTGGCTCGGCAGCGATGCGGCGTCGCCGCTGGTGCGCTACACCCGCAGCGACGAGGACATCGACGGGCTCATCGACCTGCGGGCGGTGTTCCAGCAGACCTTCGACCAGCTCGCCTATGAAGAGATGCCGGCGCTCCTGAAGCCCGCCAAGGGCCGCTACGGATTGCAGGATCACGAAAAGGTCTTCTGCGTGGATCACAAGGGCGCGGGCGACATCTTCGACATGCGCGGCATCGACCGCGCGCAGGGCTGCATGGTCGTGGTGCGCCCCGACCAGTACGTCGCGCATGTCCTGCCGCTTGCCGGGGTCGCCGAGCTTGCGGCCTTCTTTGACGGCTTCCTCAGGGCACCGGCGCGCTGACCGGGCGGCTCAGCGGATCTGCCGCCCGGGCGTGAGCCCCGAGATCGAGGCCACCAGCGACTGGCGGTCGATGCCGAAATGGCGGTGCAGGTCGGGGATCGTCCCGGTCTGCCCGAAATGCTCGACCCCGTGCGCAATCGTCCGGTGCCCCGCGACCGAGCCAAGCCAGGCCAGCGTCGCCGGGTGGCCGTCGAGCACGGTCACGAGGCTGCACGAGGCAGGCAGCGGGGAAAGCAGGCGCTCGACATGGCTCTGCGCGTTCGCGTTGCCGCGCGCGCGGGCCCGCTGGGCGGCGGTCCAGCCGGCGGCAAGCCGGTCGGCGGAGGTCACGGCAAGCACGCCGATGTCGCGCCGGTGCTCGCCCGCGATGCCGGCGGCGGCGATGGCCTCGGCCGCGACTGCGCCCTGGTAGGCGATGACGACGCTGCAGTTCGGCCCCGGCTCGCGCAGCCAGTAGGCGCCGTCGATGGAGCCCTGCCGGAACCCGTCGTCGCTGCGCTTGCCCGGCTGCTCGAGCGGCTGCGTGGTGAGCCGCAGGTAGACCGAGCCGCCGGTCTCGTCGCGCAGCCACGTGCGCTCGTCCGGGTCGCCGTCGCCATCGCGCTGGAGGTAGTCGAAGGCCCAGCCGAGGATCACCGCGAGCTCATCCGCGAAGGCGGGCTCGAAGGCCGCGAGCCCGTCCTGTGCCATGCCGGTGAGCGGCGTGCCCACCGACTGGTGCGCCCCGCCCTCCGGCGCCAGCGTTACCCCCGAGGGCGTGCCCACGATGATGAAACGGGCGTCCTGGTAGCAGGCGTAGTTGAGCGCATCGAGCCCGCGGTGCACGAAGGGATCGTAAACCGTGCCGATGGGGATCAGCCGCTTGCCCCAGAGCGAATGCGCCAGCCCCGCGGCGCCCAGCAGCAGGAACAGGTTCATCTCGGCGATGCCCAGTTCGATGTGCTGGCCGTCGGGCGAGAACTCCCATTTCGCGGTCGAGGGGATGCGGTGCTCGATGAAGGCATCTGCCTGCGCCGTGCGGGAAAAGAGCCTGCGGCGGTTGACCCAGGGCCCGAGGCTCGTGGTGCCGGTGACGTCGGGTGACGTGGTGACGATCCGCTCCGCCAGCGGGCCCTTGTCGCGGGCGAGCGCGCCGAGGATCTTGCCGAAGGCGGCCTGCGTCGAGATCTCGGCATCGGTGGGCGCAGCGAGATCCGGGACCGCCAGCCGGTCGTCACTCAGGCGGCGCGGGTAGCGGGCGAAGAACGGCACGCGGTCGAGGAAGCCGCGCAGCCGGTCGGGGTCGTCGATGGTGGCGAAGGGCTCCCACTCCGCACCCTCGGGCACGCCCATGTGGGCCTGCCACTCGGCCATCTGCGCCTTGGTCATCAGCCCGCCGTGGTTGTCCTTGTGGCCGGCGATGGGCGTCCCCCAGCCCTTGATCGTGTAGGCGAGGATGCAGGTCGGGCGGTCGTGGTCGATGGATGCGAAGGTCTCGGCCATGGTCTCGACGCAGTTGCCGCCGAGGTTCTCCATCAGCTCGGCCAGCTCGGCGTCACTACGCCGTTCGATCAGCGCCGACACCGGGCCCTGATCGCCGAGATCGTCGTTCAGCCGCTTCCGCCAGACCGCGCCGCCCATGTAGGTGAGCGCGGAATACTCGGCGTTGGGGCAGCCATCTATCCAGTCGCGCAGGGCCGCGCCGCCCGCTTCCTCGAAGGCCGCGCGCTGCAGCCGGCCGTGCTTCACGCGGATCACGTCCCAGCCGAAGGCGTCGAAGATCTTCTCGATCCGCCCGAAGAGCCCCTCGCGCACGATCCCGTCGAGCGACTGGCGGTTATAGTCGATGACCCACCAGCAGTTGCGCAGATCGTTCTTCCAGCCTTCCTGCAGCGCCTCGTAGATGTTGCCCTCGTCAAGCTCGGCGTCGCCCATGAGGGCCACCATGCGGCCCGAGGGCGCGTCCATGCCCCAGGGCTTGGCGCGGATGTAATCCTGCACCAGCGCCGCGAAGCTGGTGATCGCGACGCCGAGCCCGACCGAGCCGGTGGAGAAATCCACGTCGTCCACGTCCTTGGTGCGGCTGGGGTAGCTCTGCACGCCGCCGTAGCCGCGGAAGGCCTCCATCTTCTCACGCGGGAGGTTGCCCATCAGGTAGTGCATGGCGTGGAAGACCGGCGCGGCATGGGGCTTCACGGCGACCCGGTCCTCGGGCCGGAGCGCCGAGAAATAGAGCGCCGTCATGATCGATAGCATCGAGGCGGACGAGGCCTGATGCCCGCCCACCTTGATGCCGTCGGCCTTGGGGCGCAGGTGGTTGGCGTTGTAGATCATCCAGTGCGACAGCCAGAGCAGCCGCTGTTCGATGTCCCTGAGATGCCGCGAGTCGTCCGTCATGTGGGGTCCTCCTCCTCCGGGGACGAGCATATCCGCCTGAGCGGGGGGATTTCGCCAAAGCTGTTGCGATCCGGCGCAGATTGCGCTGAGATCAGGCGTGTTTCGCGAAAAATGCGATGGAAGCCGGCGCGTATGACCACGGATCTCGACGATATCGACTACAGGATCCTGCGCGCCCTGCAGCGGGACGCACGGCTGACCCATCAGGAACTGAGCGAGAAGGTCGGGCTCTCGCCGTCGCCCTGTGCCCGGCGGATCCGCAAGCTCGAGGCCGAGGGCTACATCACCGGATACAGCGCGCGGATCGACGACGCGCGGCTGGGCTACGGGTTCAGCGTCTTCATCTCGGTGCGGCTCGACCGGCAGATCGACGACCGGCTGGTCGCCTTCGAAACCGAGATCAAGCGCTGCCCCGAGGTGGTCGATTGCTGGCTGATGACCGGAAGCTTCGACTACCTGCTGCGCGTCGCGGTGGGCGATCTCGCGGAGTTCGAGCGGTTCCTGACCGGGCGGTTGACCAAGCTGCCGGGGGTGGCCTCGCTGGAATCCTCGATCCCGATCCGGCGGGTGAAGTACCTGCCGGCGCGGCTCGACTGAGGGCGCGGCTCAGTCCGGGCGGCCGACGGAGCGGTCGATGCGGTACTGCCGCATCTTGCGGTAGAGCGTGGGGCGCGAGATCCCCAACACGGCGGCCACGCGCGTGAGGTTGCCCTTCTCGGCGGCGATGGTCCGGCGGATGGCGCTGGCCTCGATGCTCTCGAGATCGCCGGAATTGCCGCTCAGGATGCTCTCCAGCGAATCCTCCTCGGATTCGTCGAAGTCGTCACGCAGTTCGGGCGGCAGGTCCTTCACGGTGACGACGGGGTCGGAGCACACGAGGTATATCCGCTGCACGGCATTGCGCAGCTCGCGCACGTTGCCGGGCCAGCGGTAGGACGCGAGCATCTTCAGCGCGTCCGCTCCGAAGCTCATCTTGGGCCGGCCGGTTTCCTTGGCGAAATGGTCCGAGAAATGTTCCAGCAGCGCGAGGATGTCGCTGCCGCGCTCGCGCAGGGGCGGCACCTCGATGGTGACCACGCCGATGCGGTAGAACAGGTCGCGCCGGAACTTGCCCTTCTCGATCTCCTGCCGCAGGTCGCGGTTGGTCATCGCCACGAGCCGCACGTCGACCGGGCGCCGCTTGCTGTCGCCCATGCGGTAGATGGCGCGCTGCTCCAGCGCCCGCAGCAGGTAGGGCTGCAGCTCGATCGGCATGTCGCCGATCTCGTCGAGGCAGAGCAGCCCGCCGTTCGCCTGCTCGAACTTGCCGGCCCGGCCTCCGCGCGCGGCCCCGGTGAAGGCGCCGTCGACGTAGCCGAAAAGCTCGGCGCCGATCAGGTCGTTCGAGATCGCGGCGCAGTTCACCGGTACGTAGGGCGAGTCCGGCCGGCCGAGGCGGCTGTGGATCAGCCGCGCGAAGAGTTCCTTGCCGACGCCGGTCTCGCCCTGGATCAGCACCGAGACATTGGCCTGCGCGGCGCGCTCGGCCAGCTCGATGGCCTCAAGCATCTTGGGCGAGGCGCAGACGATGTGGATCGGCTCTTCCGAGACGTTGGGCCGGGGCTGGATGCGCCGGGCACCGATCTCGGGTCGCCGGAGCGAGCGGTCGCATTTCAGGAACAGCGCGGCGCCGCGGTAGTCGTTGTCGAGCACCAGCCGCTCGAGCCCCTGTGCCTCGACATTGGGCGGCAACAGGGTGGGGAGGTCCTTGGCGTTGAACGCCTCGAGATCGGGAAGCAGCTTCTGCCCGACCAACAGCTTGTCGGAGGACGGGAACGTGGTCTCGTCGACGCCGCGGCGGAACAGGATGCGCCCGTTGCGGTCGAGCAGCAGCACGGAATTGTCCGCCTGGCTGTACTTCGACTGCAGGAAGGCTTCGAGCAGCTGGGTCCGGTCCTGCCGCTGCTGTTCGGCCAGGGCGATCTCGATCTCACGCGCGGCGGCGAGCACCAGCGCGATGTTGTGGCGGCGGAAGATGTCGGGCGGGCCCGAGAGGTCGACCACGCCGATCACCGAGTTGTCGAACGGGTTGCGGATCGGCGCACCGGCGCAGGTCCAGGCTTGAACGCCTTCGACGAAATGCTCGGCGGCGTGGACGTACATCGGCTTGCCGGTCTTCAGCGCTGTCCCGATGCCGTTGGTGCCGACGGTCTTCTCGTTCCACTGGCCGCCGACCTCGAGATGGATGCCCTGGCCGTTGTCCAGCACCGAGGCGTCGCCGATGGCGTCGATGATCACGCCCTGGTCGTCGGCCAGAAGCATGATCGACTTGGCATCGCTGAGGTGGGGTTCAAGACGCCGGAACGCGGCAGAGGCGGCGCGCCGCAGATGTGCGTTGTGCTGGCGCCTCAGCGCGATCTCGTCCTCGTCGCTGATCTTGCGCGAGGCGAGGGTAGCGGCATCCACGCCCATTTCCATGCTGCGTAGCCACGAGGCGAGGATGTCGTCCCGGACGTGGTCGCTTCTGGCCTCGGCCGGGTGGCCGGAGGTGACGAAGGTTTCCCAGGCCATCCGGATCTCACGGTCAAGGGGCTGACCTTGAACTGTGTCTGTCAAGCCGCTCATTTCCTTGCTTGCTCTGCTATAATAGCTCGCTCGAGTCATCGTCGGGTGTACCGTCATCTTTCTCGGCTTCGGCGTCAGAGGCGCGTCGCTGCGTGTCCGTCTCCGCCGTCAGCCCGAGCCCGTCCGAGACCCCTCGACGCAGGTCGTCCTCGGACAGGTCAGGGCCCAGCTCGGCGTTCTCGAGCGGTTCGAGCGCTGCGCGGATGTCGTCGCTGACGGGCGAAAGGAAGCCGTTGTCCTCCGTCGCCAGTACAAACTTCCTTGACCGGATTGTGCGGCGGAGCTCTCCGAGAAGCTGGAGCTGTCTGCCGCTGTTTCGGTCTACAAGCACGACACGGCCGTTCAGGCTGATCCGGACATGAGGGTCCGGTTCCGCCGGGCTGGATGGTGCCGACAAATCGTAAATGAGGAGGCCTTCCGGCTTCGGCGCTTCCCGCCGCCGCGCCTGATCCTGGCGCATTTTGGTGAAGCCGCCATTGCTGATCTGATCCGCGAGCTTGCGGATCGTGCCGGCGTTTTCGGATATCAGGCGCTTGGCACGCACGTCTTCGGAACGCGGTCCGTCGCGCTTTGAAAAAATATCCACCTCGTCGTCCTCCCATCGGAAAAGCTATCATCCCATGCACATTTACGCCACGTCAAAGTGCGGCGATTGGGCGCGCATGGTCAAAGAGTGAGCGGATTGCAGACACTGGCAACGGCCTGCGAACACGCGCTGGCACAAGGCTCCTGACCGGGTCCCGCGACGCGGTCGCCCGGTGCTTCGGAGGCCGGGGCGACCGGCCTCCGTACGGGGGGTGCGGCGGGGAGCGATCCCCGCGGAAACGCTCAGGAAAGCTCGAACCGGTCGGCGTTCATCACCTTGGTCCAGGCCGTCACGAAGGCGTCGATGAACAGCCGCTCGTTGCCGCGGCTGGCGTAGACCTCGGCCAGCGCCCTGAGCTGCGAGTTCGAGCCGAAGACCAGATCGACCCGCGTTCCGGTCCACTTCGGAGCGCCGGTGGTGCGGTCCCGGCCCTCGAATCGGGTCTCGGTCCCGTCGGTCGGAAGCCACTCGGTGCCGGCGTCGAGGATGTTGGCGAAGAAGTCCGCGGTCAGCGCGCCCGGGCGTTCGGTGAGCACGCCGTCGCTGCCATGGGTCGCCCCGATCGCCCGCAGCCCGCCCACCAGCGCTGTCATCTCCGGCGCGCTCAGCGTCAGAAGCTGGGCCCGGTCGATCAGCAGCGCCTCGGCCGGGTAGCTGAAACTCGCCTTCTGGTAGTTGCGGAAGCCATCCGTCAGGGGCTCCATGGGCTCGAAGGAGGCGGCGTCGGTCTGCGCCTCGGTGGCGTCGGTGCGGCCCGGGGTGAAGGTCACCTCGATGTCGTGGCCACCAGCCTTCGCCGCTGCCTCGATGGCTGCCGCGCCGCCGAGCACGATGAGGTCGGCGATCGAGACCTTCTTGCCGCCCGAAGCCCTGCCGTTGAACGACGACCGGATCGCATCCAGCGTCTCGAGCACCGGGGCGATGCGGGCGGGATCGTTGGCCTCCCAGTCCTTCTGCGGGGCGAGGCGGATGCGCGCGCCATTGGCACCGCCGCGCCGGTCGGATCCGCGGAAGGTCGAGGCCGAGGCCCAGGCCGTCCAGACCAGGTCAGCCACCGACAGGCCGGAGCCGAGGATATCGGCCTTCAGCGCGGCGATGTCGGCGGCGTCGATCAGCGGATGATCCACCGGCGGCACCGGGTCCTGCCAGATCAGTTCCTCGGCCGGCACCTCCTTGCCGAGGTAGCAGGCCTTCGGTCCCATGTCGCGGTGGGTGAGCTTGAACCATGCACGGGCGAAGGCCTCGGCGAACTGGTCGGGGTTCTCGTGGAAGCGCTTGGAGATCGGGCCGTAGATCGGGTCCATGCGCATCGCCATGTCGGCGGTGGTCATCATGATCGGGACCTTCTTCTCCGAACCGTCGACCTCGGGGGCGTGGTCGGCGTCGGCGAGATCCTTGGCGTGCCAGATCTGTGCTCCGGCGGGGCTTTTCGTCAGCTCCCAGTCATATCCGAATAGCACGTCGAAATAGCCCATGTCCCAGCGCGTCGGGTGCGCCGTCCAAGGGCCTTCGATGCCCGAGGTCGTGGTGTCCACGCCCTTGCCGGTGCCGTGGCCGTTGAGCCAGCCGAGCCCCATGGCCTGCAGCGGACCGGCCTCGGGTTCGACACCCACCAGCGCCGGGTCGCCCGCGCCATGGGCCTTGCCGAAGGTGTGACCGCCGGCGACCAGCGCCACGGTCTCCTCGTCGTTCATCGCCATGCGGGCGAAGGTCTCGCGGATGTCGCGGCCCGAGGCGAGGGGATCGGGATTGCCGTCGGGCCCCTCGGGGTTCACGTAGATGAGCCCCATCTGCACCGCGGCCAGCGGGTCGGCGAGGTCGCGCTCGCCGGAATAGCGGCTGTTGGGCTGGTCCGAGGTGGCGAGCCACTCGGTCTCGGAGCCCCAGTAGATGTCTTCCTCGGGCTCCCAGATGTCGGAGCGACCGCCGCCGAAGCCGAAGGTGCGCCCGCCCATGCTCTCGATGGCGACGTTGCCGGCGAGGATCATCAGGTCGGCCCAGCTCAGCGCGTTGCCGTACTTCTCCTTGAGCGGCCAAAGCAGGCGGCGGGCCTTGTCGAGGTTGCCGTTGTCGGGCCAGGAGTTCAGCGGCGCAAAGCGCTGTGTCCCGGTCGAGGCGCCGCCGCGCCCGTCGGCGGTGCGGTAGGTGCCGGCGGAATGCCACGCCATGCGGATGAAGAACGGGCCGTAATGGCCGTAATCGGCGGGCCACCAGTCCTGACTGTCGGTCATCAGCGCGGTGAGGTCGGCCTTGACCGCGTCGAGATCCAGCGCCTCGAAGGCGCGGCCGTAGTCGAAGCCCTCGGGCATCGGGTTGCCGCCGCCCGGGTTCAGGATGCGCAGGTTCAGCTGGTTCGGCCACCAGTCCTTGTTGCTGCGTCCCGCACGGTTCGTGGCGTTGTGCATGACCGGACAGCCGCCGGTCATCTTCATGTCGTTTCCGTCCATTCTTCTCTCCCTGGGGTGTTTCTCATCTGGGGCGGGGCGGTCGCGGGGGCGGACCTCGCCGCGGATGGTCTTGTCGCTTGCGCGGAGGCGGCCGGCCGAGGAGTGCCGGCCGCCGGGCAGTCACCGGGACCGCCTGTCGGCTCAGGGGACGATGACGCCCCGCCCGGTGAACTTGCGCGCCTTGAAGTCCGAGATCGCGAGGTTGATGTTGTCGAGGCTGTACTCGGTCTGGTGCATCTTCACCTTGCCGTCGGCGTTCATCTCCATCAGCTCGACCAGCTCGACGAAATCGCCCACGAGGCTGCCGCCGATCTTGATCTCGTTGGCGACAAGCTCGAGCGTCGGCACCTCGACCGTGCCGCCGTAGCCCACCATGATAAGCTCGCCGCCCTGCCGCAGGAGCTTCCAGCACAGGTTCTCGGTGCCGTGCTCGCCGACGAAGTCGATGGCCACGTGCGCGCCGCCGCCGGTGAGGTCCTTGACCTCTTCCACGAGGTTCGCGCCGCCCGCGATGACGATGTCGGCGCCGAGCTCCTTGGCGAGTTGCTGCGCGCCCGGTTCCTGATCCACCGCGATCACTCGCGCGCCGCAGGTGTGCTTGAGCACCTGAAGCGCGATGTGCCCGAGCCCGCCGATGCCCAGCAGCACGCAGTAGCCGCCCGGATGCAGCAGTTTCGCGGCCTTCTTGGCAGCCCGGTATGCGGTGATGCCGGCATCGGCCATGGGCGCCACCGAGAGCGGCGTGATGCCGGTGTTCAGCTTGATGATCGAGCGCTCGTTGGTCTTGAAGTACTCGGCGAAGCCGCCGTCGAGCCCGAGACCCGGGAACTTGCCGTGATCGCAATACATGTCGTGGCCGTAGCGGCAGCTCAGGCAGATGCCGCAGGCGTTGAACGGGTGGCAGATCACTGCGTCGCCGGGCTTGACCGAGGTGACGGCGCTGCCGACATCCTCGACCCAGCCGGCATTCTCGTGGCCCATGGTGTAGGGCAGCAGGCTGCCCTCGACGTCCATGATGTTCTTCCAGACGCCTTCAATGATGTGGAGGTCGGTACGGCAAAGGCCTGCCGCACCGACCTTAACGATCACCTCGTCGGGAGCTGTGATTGTGGGAGGGGCAACGGTTTCAATCTTCAGCTGCACGTTCATCGCGGGATCGTATTCGTAGAGTCTCGCTGCTTTCATATCCTGGTTCCTTCTGGCTGAACGGGCTGCCGCGGGGACGGCAGCCCGATATGTGTCGGGGGCCTACTTGCGTCCCAGGAGCTCGGCGCCGCCGCCGAGTGCGGGGCCTTCGGTGGGATCCGCCTCGCCCTCGTCGAGATCGCCGATCAGCGTCTCGGTGGTGAGGATCAGCGTCGCGACCGAGGCTGCGTTGACCAGCGCGCTGGCGGGGACGCGGGCGGGGTCGATGATCCCGGCCTCGAACATGTCGCCGAACTCGCCGGTCGAGGCGTTGTAGCCGTGGTCCTTGGGCGCGCTGACGACCTTCTCCGCGACGGTGTCGGCATCGGCCCCGGCGTTGCGGGCGATGCGGCGGACCGGCTGGGTCAGGATCGACCGCACCAGCGCCACGCCGCGGGCCATGTCGCCCGAAACCGAGAGCGTATCGAGGCAGGGCGCGATCTGCGCGAGCGCGGTGCCGCCCCCGGCGACGACGCCGTCCTCGGCCGCGGCGCGCACGGCGCAGAGCGCGTCCTCGATCAGCTGGATCGTGCGCTTCTGTTCGACCGGGGTGAAGCCGCCGGCGTAGATGATCGCGCTGCCGCCGGTGAGCTTGGACATGCGCTCGCGCAGCTTGTCCTTCTCGATGTTGGGCGGGGCCGCGTCATGCTGGCGCTGGACCTGCGCCCGGCGGGCGCGGATCGCCTCGGGGTCGCCCTCGCCGCGCAGGATGCTGGTGTGCGAGGCATGGGTGCGCACCGTCTCGGCGCCGCCGAGCTGGGCGCGGGTGACGGTCTCGATCTTCTTGCCGAGATCGCGGGCCAGCACCTCGCCGCCGGTCAGAATGGCGAGGTCGTCCAGCATCGCCTGCCGCCAGTGGCCGTATTCCGGCGGGTGCACGATCAGGTACTTCCCGGCGCCGCCGTCGCCCAGCAGGGTGATGATCACCTCTGGCGCGATCTCCTCGGCGATGATCAGCAGAGGGCGGTTCTCCTCGTCGGCGATCCGGCGGGCGCTGTCGAGCATGGCGGGCTTGAGGATCTTCTGGTCGGTCATCAGGATCAGCGGATGGCGCAGCACCGCCTCCATGTGATCGCGGTCGGTCACCATGTGGTGCGAGATGTAGCCACGCTCGAAGGACATGCCCTCGACCACCTCCATGGTGGTGTCGATGGTCACCCCGAAATCGGCCGAGATCACGCCGTCGCGCCCGACCCGGTGATAGGCCTCGGCCACCAGCCCGCCGAGCTTGGGATCGGTGGCGGAAACGCGCGCCACCGCCTCGAGATAGGCGGGGTTGTCGTCGCAGTCGCGGGACGAGGCGTCGATGGCATCGACGACGGTCTGCACCGCGAGGTCGATGCCGCGGCAGAGATCCACCGGGCGCACGCCGTTTTCGGTCAGCTCGACGCCGTTCTGGATCAAGGCGTTCGCCAGCACGATGGCGGTGGTGGTACCGTCGCCCGCCACGTCGTTGGTCTGCATCGAGACCTCGCGGACGACCTGCGCCCCCATGTTCTCGAAGCGGTCGCTGAGTTCGATCTCGGACGCGATGCTCACCCCGTCGCGCGTGACGAGCGGTGTGCCGACCGGGCGATCCACCATCGCGTTGAGCCCCTTGGGCCCGAGCGTGGGTTCGACCGCCGCCGCCAGCCGCGCAACCCCGCGCGCCAGGTTTTGCCGGGCGACTTTTCCGTGCACCATCAGTTTAGCCA
>NZ_JAATOS010000001.1:0-123177 GCF_011806505.1 Salipiger sp. HF18
GGTCCACGTCCTCGTCAATGTCGGCGAAGACCGTCTCGGCGGCGTCCTCGGCGAGGTAGGGATCCTCGGCGAAGACGATGGCCACGGGCTCGCCCACGTAGCGCACCCGGCCCTTGGCAAGGCAGGGCTGGGTGTAGGGCCCGAGTCCCTCGATCCTGGTGGCCCTGAACGGGATGTCGGGCAGGTCGCCCAGGTCCTTTGAGGTCCAGACCGCGACCACCCCCGGCATCTCGAGCGCCTCGGAGATGTCGATGCCGGTGATGCGCCCCGTGGCATGGGCCGAGCGCACGACCCGGGCCCAGAGCTGGTGGGGCATGTCCATGTCCCCCACGAAGCGCCCGGTGCCGCTGACAAGCGGCCGGTCCTCGAGCCGGGTGACGGCCCGGCCGATGTAGGCCGATTTCCTCGGCGGTTTGTTGTGGTCCTGCGGCAGCGGGGGAGTGGTCTGGTCTTGCACGTTCAGAGGTCTTTGCGAAGTTCCGTGAGGGGCGCGCGGCTGCTGCGGAGCGTCCACAGCCCGAAGGCCACGAGGACGGCGCCGACAGCCAGCGCGATGAGGTTGGGCGAGATCATGAGCAAGGCTCCGATGGCGAGCGCCAGCCGGGTCGGGGCCCCGAGCGGGCCGCGCCAGTAGCCTTCCGAGGCGATGGCGATGGCCAGCACGACGACCAGAACGCGGAGCGCATCGAAGGCGATTGCCGGGATGCTGCCCTGCAGGAGAATGCCGGGCGCATACATGAAGGTGAAGGGCAGAACGAAGGCGGCGACGGCCAGCTTGCAGGCCATGCCCGCGATCGAGATCGGGTTGGCGTCGGCGATCGCGGCGGCAGCGTAGGCAGCGACGGCGACCGGGGGCGTCATCGCCGAGAGCACCGCGAAGTAGAGCAGGAACATGTGGGCCTGCAGCAGCGAGTAGCCGTAATCCCCGACCAGCGTCGGCGCCACGAGGGCGGCGGCCAGCGCGTAGGCTGCGGGGGTGGGCATGCCCATGCCGAGCAGGATGGTCATGGCGGCGGCGATGACCAGCGTCAGCAGGTCGTTCGAGCCCGCGATCAGCACCAGCAGCTCCGAGACCTTGCCGGCGAGGCCGGTCATGGTGATGCCGCCGATGACCATGCCCGCGGCGGCACAGGCGCCGGTCACCGCGACCATGCTTATGGTGGTCTGGGCGACGCCCTCGTAGAGCGCCTTCAGCGAGAAGCTCTTCCAGCGGAAGATCCAGGTGCCGAGCAGGGCGATGGTGCCGTAGAGCGCCACGTAGGTCGGGCTGAAATGCATGACCAGAGAGCCGGTCAGCACCACGAGCGGCACGATGAAGGGCCAGCCGTCGCGCAGCACCTGCCGGGCCTTTGGCAGCTCGTCGGGGTTGAGGTTGCCCGCCCCCATCCGGCGCGAGCGCAGGTCGACCTGCAGGAACACGGAGACGTAGTAGAGGATGGCCGAGATCAGCGCCGCGAAGACGATCTCGAGATAGGAGATGCCGGTGAACTCGGCCATGATGAAGACCGCGGCGCCCATGACGGGCGGCAGGATCGAGCCGCCGGTCGAGGCCGCGACCTCGATGGCGCCGGCAAGGCGTGGCGAGTAGCCGAGTTTCTGCATCACCGGGATGGTGACCGAGCCGGTGGTGACCACGTCGGCGGTCGGGCTGCCCGAGAGCATGCCGAAGAGCCCCGAGGACATGACGGCGACCTTTGCGGGCCCGCCGTTGTACTTCCCGGTGAGCGCCGCGGCGAGGCCGAAGAAGAACTGCCCGCCGCCGGCTTTTTCCAGCAGCGTGCCGAAGAGCACGAAGAGGAAGGCGTAGGTCGCGGTCACCTGCACCGGCGCGCCGAAGATGCCGTCGGTGGTGAAGACGGTGATGTCGAGGAAATGCGCGAAGCTGATATAGCCGTGGCGCAGCGGGCCCTCGAAGTTGTGTCCCCAGAGGTTGTAGGCCATGAAGATCAGCACGATCCCCGTAAGCCCCATGCCGACGGTCCGCCGGGCGGCCTCGAGCGAGAGCAGCAGGATGCCGTAGCCGAAGATCCAGTAGGCGGGCGTCAGCGGATCGAAGAGCGTGATGCGCTCGGCGATGGCCTGCATCTCGATGCTGAAGAAGACGAGGCAGGCAAGGCTGAGGCCCGAGAGGATGAAGTCGGGGATGCTTGGCCGGTCGGTGCGGGCAGCGGGCGTGGCGCCCACCAGCAGGAACAGCAGCGTCAGCATCATCGACAGGAAGACGATGGTGCGGGCCAGCACGTCCCAGGTGGACATGGTGGCGGCATAGACGGTGAACAGCGCTGTCAGGACCGCAAAGCCCTTGATCGCGTGGCCGAGCGGCCCGTCGAGCCGCCGGCGCGGGCCTGTGCCGAGTGCGGCGCCGACGAGGCGCTGCGCGTAGGTGGGGGAGGGGGGCTGGATCATGCGGTCGCTTTGCATCCGGAAGAGGTCGGCGGGGCCGGTGGTCGGCCCCGCGCGTGCCCTTACATCAGGCCTGCTTCTTCATAGGCGCGGATGGCGCCCGGGTGGAACGGCACGACGGCCTGTTCCTTCATGCCCTCGGGCGTGAAGCGCGACATGGCGGCAGAGACGGCGGCCATGGCGTCGGGATGGTCGAGCATCGCCTTGGTCACGGTATAGGCGGTCTCTTCGTCGAGTTCCTCGGTGGCGAAGAGGATGATCGAGGTGGTCACCGTCTTCACGTCGCCGCCCTCGCCGGGGTTGGCGTCGGCCGAAATCGTCCAGGGCTTGAGCGAGAACTTCTCGATCACCGCCTCGGCCGCGTCATCGGGCACCGAGAGCAGCTTGAGCGGGGTCGCCTCGGACATCTGCGTGAGCGAACTGTGGCCCTCGAAGAGCGTGTTGGCCAGCAGGTCGACGCGGCCGTCGCGCATGAGCGTGGTCTGCTCGCCCGAGGCCTGGAACTGCACCGAGCCGCCCCAGTCCTCGATGTCCTCGATGCTGACGCCGAGCGCGGCCAGCGTCTCTTCGGTGATGGCCGAGGTCAGCAGGCCCTTGCGGTTGAACACGAGGCGGACCGGCGGCTTCTTCTCCGCGAGGTCGGCGAGGCTTTCGAGCCCGTACTCCTCGGCGAAATCGGCGCGGGCGATCCACCACACCGGCGCCCAGTCATAGAGCACGGCAAGCGCGGTCAGGCCCTCGACGGGCGCCTTGAAGGGGTCGGTGCCGGCCTTGGCAAAGGCGAGGTCGCCGTCGTTGGCCATGCCGAGCGCGCAGGCGCCGGTCTGCACCTGCACCACGTTGGCGAGACCGCCCGAGGAGGTCTGGTAGGTGATGGTCGAGCCGGGCGCCTCGGCCTTGACCGCTGCATCGAGACCGGCGCCCACCAGCGACCAAAGTCCGCCCGGGCTTGCGCCGCAGACCGACTCGTTGACCGTCTGGGCCTGGGCGGGGAGCGCCAGCCCGAGAGCGAGGCCGGCTGCCGCCGAAATCTTGAGAATGTTCATGGTCCTACCCTGTTCGGTTTTTGTTGAACGTGACCGGGCGATGACGCTGCCGGTCCCGGACGTTGTTCCGTCCTGGGTCAAGCGTGACCTAAAAATGACGCGAATCGCAAGGGAAATTCCAAAAATGGAACAAAATTCAAAATGAGAATGACGGTCGCCGGCACCCGCTGCCTGTTTTGGAAGCGGGCGCGCGGGTGGCGGTTGCGTCGGGGGCGGTTATTGCCCGTCCGGGGTGATACCGTTCTCGCGGTCGACGGTTTCGAGCAGCTTGCGGAGGTAATCGGCGGCCTCGCGGCCCTTCAGCGACTCGCGCCACATCTGGTCGATGGTGCGCTCGTGCAGCGCGATGGCCTCGTCGGTGTTGGTGATCATCGCCACGCCAAGCCGCACGTTGGGCTGTTCGCCAAGGCGGAACGGGCTGATCGACAGGGTCTTCACGTCGCCCTTGCGGAAAATCTGGAAGGCGCTGTGGGGCAGGGTGCCGGTAACGAGACCGACCTGCACGCCGATGGGCTCGCCCTCGATCAGGTCGATGAAATGCTGCACCTCGCGGCGGGCGCGGGCGCGGCGTTCGCTGAGGTCGTCCGGCGGCAGGAAGGGCTGTCCGACGAAGCCCGAGCGCAGCAGGCGCACGATATCGTGGGCGGACATCAGGTTGACGATGGTGGGCCGCCGCGACAGGTAATTCGCCTTGCGTTCCTTGAGGATCTCGATGATCCGCTCGATGTCGGCCAGCGTCTGGTCGCGGTGGTCGGCGGTCTCGGGGACGCTCTCCTTGAGCAGCCGTTCCAGCGATTCATGGAAGTCGTCCGAGGCCAGAAGGTAAGAGATCGGACCGGCCAGGACGATGATCTGGTTGGCCTCGGTCTCGAGCTGGCGGAGACGTTCGAAATAGGTGACGGCGGACGAGATGTACTCGATCTCGACCCCGAGCAGGGTGGGCAGCGACACGTTCAGCAGTTCCGCCAGCCCGATCAGGGTCTCGATCTTGACCACTTCGCCCTTTTCGAAGCGGTAGACCGCGGTGCGCGAGATTCCGATGCGATTGGCGACTTCCTCGGCGCTCATCCCCGAGCCAAGTCGAAATGCCCGCAGCCTCTGGCCGATTTCGTCGTATCGCAGCGTCATCTGGTCCCTTTCTCCAGTTTTGGGAACGGAACCACCGTTTCCGCGCAGGGGCAACGAAAAAGGCCCGGTTCTGCGACGGCCTTGCCGTTCTGTTAAAAAAGTGGGATTTTGCACACAAAAGGTATGGAGGCCGACATGGACTGGCTCAACAGCTCGATCGCGACGCTGCGCAAGGCTCTGGACGCGGGGCAGGTCACGCAGGGGGCGCTGGTCGAGGCCCATCTTGCGCGCATCGCCGAGCGCGACGGCGAGATCGGGGCCTATGTCCATGTAGACGCGGACGGCGCCCGGGTGGCGGCAACCGCGCCGGTGGCGGGGCTGCTCGGCGGCATTCCCTTCGGGGTGAAGGACGTGCTCGACGTGGCGGGGATGCCCTGCGAACAGGGCAGCGTGATCTACAAGGGGCACGTGCCGCCCTTCGATGCGGGCAGCGTGGCGATGCTGAAGCAGCAGGGCGCCATCGTGCTAGGCAAGACGGCGACGGCGGAATTTGCCGGTACCGCGCCCGCGGCGACGGTCAACCCGCTGGACACGGCGCGCACGCCGGGCGGCTCGTCGAGCGGCTCGGGTGCCGCGGTGGCGGCCGGCATGGCGGTCTTCGCGCTTGGCACCCAGACCGGCGGATCGGTGCTGCGCCCGGCGGCCTTCTGCGGCGTCGCGGGGTTCAAGCCGACCTTCGGTGCCTGGCCGGTGTCGGGGATGCTGCCCGCCGCGCAGTCCTTCGATACGGTGGGCGCCATCGCCCGCAGCGCCGAGGATCTGGCCTGGGTCCATGCGGCGATGATGCGGCTGCCGGCGCCGGGCGCGACCGGCGATCTGCCGGTGATCGGACTCTGCCGCACCCACCTCTGGGACACCCTGTCCGAGCTCAGCGCCGGCGCGGTAGAGGCGGCGCGGGGGCTGTTGTCGCGCGCGGGCGCGCATGTCATCGACTTGCCGCTGGCGCCGGGGTTTGCCGAGCTGACGCAGCACCGCGCCATCGTAAATGCCTTTGAGCGCAGCGGAAACACCGCCTGCTTCGCGGCGGAGCTCGACCGGATCCGCCCCGAATCGCGCGAGGTCTTCAGCCGCGGCGAAAGCATCGACGGAGAGACCTACCTGGTCTCGCGCCGGGCGCTGGATGTCGCGCGCGCCGCGGTCGACAGGCTTTTCGGCGAGGCGGGCGTGCTGCTGACGGCGACAGTGCCGGACGTGGCACCGTCCGGGCTGGAAAAGACCGGCGATCCGCGCCTGCAGGAGCTCTGGAGCACGCTGCGCTGCCCCTCGATCGCGGTGCCCTTCGGCCATGCGCCCTCGGGGCTGCCGCTGTCGGTGCAGCTGGTGGCGCGCCCCAACGAGGACGCGCTTCTGCTCGATGTCGCGCGGCAGCTCGAGGCGCTTCGCGAGGGCTGATCAGCCCTCGGCGGTCTCGAAGCGCGCGGCGAAATTGTCGAAGAACTGCGCCGAGAGCTTGCGCGAGGTCGAGGCGATGAGCCGCGAGCCCAGCTGCGCCAGCTTGCCGCCGAGCTTCACCTCGACCTCGTAGCGCAGCAGCGTGCCCTCGGGGTGTTCGTCAAGGAAGATGCGGGCGTGGCCCTTGGCAAAGCCCGCAACGCCGCCCTTGCCCTCGCCGCTCAGCACGAAGCTCTCGGGCGGTTGCTCTTCGCTCATGGTGACAGTGCCTTTGAAGGTGGCCTTCACCGGGCCGATCTTGGTGGTGACGCTGGCGTGGAAGGTGTCGTCGCCCTCGGCTTCGAGCTCGGTGCAGCCGGGGATGCAGTCGCGCAGCACGTCGGCGTCATGGAGCGCGGCCCAGACTTCGGAGCGCGGGGCGGGGAGGGTGTATTCTTCGGAAAGCTGCATGATTGGGCACCTCGACTGTTTCAATTTTGGTTCGTCACCCCTTGGCTATTTTATTATTGAAACCCAGAAAAGAGTAGAATACCAAAAATGGAACAGTCGGACGCCCTCCGAGACGCGCCGCACCAATGAAAAAGACGCTGCATGGCCTGTCGCGATGCGCACAGGACCATGGATAGAGAGGACCAGATGACCCGGGCTTTCCAGAATATGCTGACGCGGCTGACCCCCGAGATGGTCGCCACCTTCACCGAGGCCGGGTTCTGGTCGGACGACACCATCTATGACTGCGCCCGCGCTTCCGCCGCGCGCGCGCCCGCGCAGATCGCCATCCGCGACGCCGGGCTGGCGCTGGCCTATGGTGATCTGGTGACGCTGGCCGACGGCTTTGCCGCGCGGCTGGTGGCGGCGGGCCTGCGCCCGGGCGACCGGGTCGCCGCGTGGATGTCGAGCCGCTGCGAACTGGCGGTGCTGCTGCTGGCCTGCGCGCGCGAGGGTTTCGTGCTTTGCCCGTCGCTGCACCGCAACCATACGGTGGGCGAGATCACCGGGCTGGTGAAACGGATGCGCGCCAGCGCGCTGGTCACCGAGACCGGCTTCGGGGCGGATGCGGACCGGCTGGACATCAACAGGACCGCCGCCGAGGGCACCGACCTAAGGCTGACCGTCTGGCGCGAGGCGCCGAAGCCGCGCAGCGTCGCGGATCTCGCGGCCGCGCTTGGCACCGGCGAGGCCGAGCCGCCCGGGCGCAACGGCTGCGACATCGTGTACCTCGCCTTCACGTCGGGCACGACGGGCGAGCCCAAGGGCGTGATGCACTCGTCGAACACGCTGCTCGCCAACGCCCGCGCCATCGCCGGCGACTGGAACATCGGGCCCCAGACGGTGACCTACACCATGGGGCCGCTCAGCCATAACCTCGGCTTCGGCGCGCTGATCCTGACGCTGCTGGCGGGGGGCGAGCTGATCGTGCACGACATGCCGCGCGGCAAGAGCCTGCTCGAGCGGCTGGAAGAGGTCGGCGCGACCTTCCTCTTCGGGGTACCCGCCCACGCCATGGACCTTTTGACCGAGCTCGACGCCGCAGCCGAGGCAGGCGGCACGCCGCTGGCCGGGCTGCAGGGCTTCCGCATCTCCGGTGCCGCTGCCCCGTCCTGGGTGGTCGAGCGGCTCTCGGCCCACGGCATCAAGGCGCAGAGCGGCTATGGCATGACCGAGGCCTGTTCGCACCACTACACGCTCCCCGACGATCCCGCCGAGCGCATCACCGGCACCAGCGGCCGCGCCTGCCCGGGCTACGAGGTGAGGATCTTCGACCCCGCCGATCCCGACCGCCCGCTCGCCACCGGCGAGGTCGGGCACATCGGCGGCCGCGGCGCGAGCCTGATGATGGGCTACTTCGACGACCAGGCGGCGACCGAGAAGGCGTTCAACAAGGACGGCTGGTTCATGACAGGCGACCTCGGGCGCATGGACGAGCACGGCTACCTGATCCTGACCGGGCGCCTCAAGGAGATCATCATCCGCGGCGGCCACAACATCCACCCCGCCCGGATCGAGTCGCTGGCCAGCCGCCACCCGGACGTGGCACGCGCCGCCGCGGTGGGCGTGAAGGACGAGCGTCTGGGCGAGAAGGTTTGCCTTGTGGTGATGCCGCGCAACGGCGTGGCGGTCGATCCGCAGGACGTGCTGCGCCACCTCGACGAGACGGGCCTGTCGAAATACGACATGCCGGAGTTCTTCCTGCAGGTGGACGAGATCCCGCTCTCGGCCTCGGGCAAGATGCTCAAGCGCGCGCTGCTGCCCGACATCGAGCAGGGCAAGCTGGTGCCGCAGCCGATCCGGTTCAAGGCGCCTGCCTGATGGCCGATTATCTTGCCCGGCTCGAGGAAGAGATGCGCCGCCCGCCGCTGCACGGCTGGCTGCGCCCGCAGGCGATCCGGGCCGACGGCTCCGAGGTCGAGGTGCGGCTGCCGTTCAGGCCCGAGTTTGCCGGCGGGACCGATCCGGTCTTCATCCATGGCGGCATCGTCGCGGCGCTCTGCGACCTGACCGCCCACGCGGCGGCGGCCTGTGCCGCGGGCACGCCCGTACCCACGGTGACGCTGGGGGTCGACTACCTGCGCGCCGCGCCGGGCGTGGATCTGCGCGCTGTCGGTATCCTGCGCAAGCTGGGCCGGACGCTCGCGCGTGTGGATGTGGAGATCTTCGCCGGGGACAGGCTTGTCGCGCTGTCCCGCAACACCTTTGCCATTCCCGAGGAGAGACCATGAAAGCGGTCGTGATCGAAGACTTCGGAGCGCCCTCGCAGGCCACCCTCCAGGACCTGCCCATGCCCGAGCCGGGCGCGGGCCAGCTTCTCATCGCGGTCGAGGCGGCGCCGGTCAATTTCGTCGACAGCCTCGTCTTCACCGGCAAGTACCAGTTCCTTCCCGAGCGGCCCTTTACCCCGGGCAAGGGTCCCGCGGGCAAGATCGTCGCCATCGGAGAAGGGGTCGAGGGCTTCGAGGTCGGGCAGCGCGTGCTCGCCATGGCCGAGCACGGCGGCTATGCCGAGGCGGCGCTGGTGCCCGCCAAGGACGCCTATGTGTTGCCCGAGAACGTCAGCAGCGAGGACGCCGGCGTCCTGTCGCTCGCGTTCGACACCGCGTGGACGGCGCTCTTCGAGCAGGGCCGGATGCAGCCCGGCGACACCGTGCTGGTGCTGGGCGCGACCGGGGCCGTGGGCAACGCCGCGATGCAGCTTGCCAAGATCAAGGGCGCCAAGGTGCTCGCCGCCGTCTCCTCGCCCGACCGGGCCGATGAGGTGATGCGCTACGGCGCCGACGCCATCGTCGACCTGTCGCAGCCGAAGCTGCGCGACAGCCTGCGCGAGCAGGTCTACGCCCAGACCGGGGGCCGCGGCGTCGACGTGGTGATCGATCCGCTGGGCGGCGACATCTTCGACGCGGCGCTGCGCGCGGTGGCCTGGCGCGGGCGCGTCGTGGTGGTGGGGTTTGCCGCAGGGCGCATCCCGACCATCAAGGCCAACTACCTGATGCTCAAGAACATCGAGGTCAGCGGCCTGCAGGTCAGCGATTACCGCAAGCGCCGTCCCGACATCCTCGACGCCGCCTTCCGCGAGATCCTGGCGCTGGCCTCCGAGGGGCGCATCTTGCCTGGGCCGCGCAAGACCTACGCGCTGGCCGAGTTCGCCACCGCGCTCGACGATCTGCTGGAGCGTCGCGCGCGGGGCCGGGTGCTGCTGGTGCCGAACGGGGCCGTGGACTGAGCCTTTCCGGCCGAAACCCCGAGGTGCTGGCGGCGGCGGCAATGCCGCGCTCTGTGCCGCCACAGCCACCGGGCTTCCTTCTGGTGCTGTGCGCGACGCCCGCGATGCTGGCGCTGCATCGGGGCGTGGTGATGACGCTGTTCCTGTCCGTGCCCTACAGCAGGCGCGTGCATGGCATCTTGCGATACATGGCGCCGGGTCCGGCACGGGCGCGAGCCGCGGTGCCACGTAGCGTAATCTCAGCTTACGTAAACAAGAAGACGACGGCGCCCCGCGGGTGCCGTTGTCTGCGTTTTCAGCCCCGGCCGCGGTAGGGCGGCACGCCCTGGTCGGGAAGCCAGAGCCCCTTGGGCAGCGGCCCTGTCTGCCAGAACACGTCGATCGGGATGCCGCCGCGCGGATACCAGTAGCCACCGATGCGCAGCCATTGCGGCTCGAGGAAACCGACCAGCCGCCGCGCGATCGAGATCGTGCAGTCCTCGTGGAAGGCGCCGTGGTTGCGGAACGAGGTGAGGTAGAGCTTCAGCGACTTCGATTCCACCAGCCACTTGCCCGGCGCGTAGTCGATGACGAGATGCGCAAAGTCGGGCTGGCCGGTCATCGGGCAGAGCGAGGTGAACTCCGGCGCGGTGAAGCGCACGTTGTAGGTCACGTCCGCCTGCGGGTTGGCGACGCGTTCGAGCTCGGCCTCTTCGGGGCTGGCGGGGATGCGGGTCTCGCCGCCGAGTTGCCTGAGGTTGCTGTAGATGCTGTCGGTCATGCAGGTCTCCTGCGGTCAGACGCCGCGCTTGTTGCCCCAGATCAGGACATGCAGCTGCGGCAGGATACGAGGGGTGAACCAGGCGTCGGCCATGGTGCGCTCGACGAGCCAGCCGAGCCGGTCCGCCAGCGCCTGCGGATCGACGGGCGTTTCGGGATCGACCTCGGGGTTGCCGGGCTGGAGATAGAGCGGAAGCTCCGGGTGGCGGGCGTGGGCGTCCCTGGCCCAGGCGTAGTCGGTGTCGTCGAAGATGACGATCTTCATCACCGTCTGGCGGGCGGCGCTGCCGGCGCGGACGCAGGCGGCGAAGGCGTCCCAGTCGACGGTCTCGCCGCTCGACGGGGGCTTCGGCGAGAGCACCAGCGTGTCGAGTTCGGCGAACCAGGGCCGCGCGACCGAGCCCTGCGTCTCGCAGGCAAAGCGGTAGCCCGCCGCCCGTCCGCGCGCGATCACCGGCGCGAAGTCCTGGATCGCGGGATTGCCGCCGCTGAGCGACACCGTCAGCGGCTGGCCCCCGGAGAGGCGCAGCACCTCGTCCCAGACGGCGCTGTCGCTCATCGCGGCCCATGTGTCGCGGTAGCGGCTTTCGACCGCGTGCAGGCTGTCGCACCAGCTGCAGCGGTAGTCGCAGCCGCCCGTGCGGACAAAGACGGTGGGCTCGCCGATCAGGGCGCCTTCGCCCTGGATCGTCGGCCCGAAGATCTCGGCGATGCGCAGGCTCATGGCCGGTACTCGGCCCAGGTCTTGGGGGTCTCGCTCACCAGCACGGCGCTGGTCTCGGGCCAGCGGGCCCGGCACCAGTCGAAGAAGTGCCGCGCCATGTGCTCGGCGGTCGAGGGCACCTCGAGCACGTCGTTCAGGTGGCGATGGTCGAACTGCCCGTCGATGTAGGTCTTGAGATCGGCAAGGTCGTGGTAGTCGCGCACGAATCCGTCGGTGTTGAGCGTCTCGGCGGCGAGCTCGACCACCACGACGTAATTGTGCCCGTGCAGCCGCGCGCACTGGTGGTCGGGCGGCAGGTGCTCGAGCCGGTGCGAGGCGGAGAAGTGGAATTCCTTGCGGATGCGGAACATCAGGCGGTCCCCCGCGCGGCCACGGCCTGCGCCCAGTAGTCGGGGTCGGCATAGGCCGTGGGGTCCCCGACCCCGGCGAGGTGGAAGGCCTCGCGCCGTTCGACGCAGGTGCCGCAGCGGCCGCAATGCAGCTCGCCGCCTTTGTAGCAGGACCATGTCTCGGCGAAGGGCGTGCCGTGGGCCGCGCCCGCGCGCACGATGTCGGCCTTGCTGCGCTCGACGAAGGGCGTGTGCAGCCGCACCGAGGCATAGCCGTCGAGCGCCGCCTGTTGCATCGCGTCGAAGGCCTGCGTGAAGGCCGGGCGGCAGTCGGGATAGATGAAGTGATCGCCGCCATGCACCGCGGTGGCGACGGCCTCGTCGCCATTGGCCGCTGCGACCCCGAAGCCGATCGCCAGCATGATGGCGTTGCGGTTGGGCACGACGGTGATGCGCATGGTCTCCTCGGCGTAGTGGCCATCGGGGACGTCGATGTCATCGGTCAGTGCCGAGCCGGAGAGGGAGGCGCCGATGCCGCGCATGTCGATGAGGTGGTGGGGGACGTTCAGGCGCCGCGCGGCGGCGGCGGCGAAGTCGAGTTCCTTGCGGTGGCGCTGGCCGTAGTCGAAGGAGACGAGCCGGGTCAGCTGGTGCTGGTCGGCGATGATATGCGCGAGCGACACGGAATCGAGTCCGCCCGAGCAGATGACGAGTGTTTTCATGTTGGGGCCCTTGTTTTGATATCCGGGTAGGCTGCGACCGGACGTGGGGGCAGGCGATAGCAGCCCGGGACCGGTCAGGCAAGCGCGGGCGCCGGGGCCGGGCGCCTGTCTGCCGCGGCGTCATGGGCGCGCGCGGATGGTCCGGCGTGCGCGACGATTCGTCTCGCCGGGGGGGCTGAGGCGGGCGAGGGGCCGGGACCGGCGCACCGCGCGCCATGGGCCGGACGCTGGCAAAGACGGCGTTCGGGACCGTTTCGATCAACCATTGGGCGAACGGTCACGCCCGTTGCCCGGGATTTCCCCAAACACACACTCTTCGCGCCGAAGGTGAGTTTTTCGCAAAAGTTTTGACATTAACGGTTGTCAGGCACAATTGTCATCGACAACTGTTTGGAGTGACCAGAGATGAATGAAGAGATGCGGGGCAGAGGCCGGGGAGTGACGGACGTGCAGGACGGTTTCGACGAGATCGAGCTCGACTGCCTGACCGGCGCGGTCAGCTACTACATCCGGGTGCTGAACCTGTGGATCTCGCGCGATCTCGAGAAGAAGCTGGCGAGCCTTCCGGTCGCGGGGGGCACGGGCAAGATCTCGACCCTGTTCATGGTGCTGCACCAGCCGGGCATCACCGCCTCGGAAATCATGAGCTTCGCCGGCAAGGACGCGCCGGCGATGACCCGGCTCGTCGAGAAGCTGATCGCGGACGGGCTGCTCGAGCGTCGTCCCGACCCGGACGTGCGGCGGCGCCAGCAGCTTTTCATCACGGCGGCCGGGCGCGAGGTGCTCGACCGGGTGCGCGAGATCGTCGAGCGCGAACCCGAGGACGCGTTCTGGATGCTGTCGAAGAAGGAGCACGCGCAGACCGTCGCGCTGCTTCGCAAGATCGCCGCGGCGTATGTCGAACGCCACAACGGGCTCGATTGGAAACGGAAGAAGACATGACGACCAAGACCATGCTGCTCACCGGCGGATCCCGAGGGATCGGCCACGCCATCGCCATCGAGGCCGCGAAGCGCGGCTGGTTCGTCTCGCTGGGGCTGCGCGACGCCTCGGCGCTGCCGACGGGGCTGACCCCGGAGACGGCGGAGGCGGTGCCCTACGATGCCGCCGCCGGCGGCGAGCGGGACTGGGTTAAGGGCGTGCTGGAGCGGCGCGGGCGCATCGACGCCGTGGTCGCCTGCGCCGGCATCCTCGAGCACGACCGCATCGTCACCGAGGACGAGGACACCGTGCAGCGGCTCTTCGAGGTCAACGTGCACGCGCCCCGGCGCCTTGCCGCCGCCGCGTGGGACGCGCTGGCCGAGACCGGCGACGGACGGATCATCGTCATGGCATCGCTCTCGGGCAAGCGGGTCAAGAGCAAGCGCTCGGGGCTCTATTCGTTTTCCAAGTTCGCCGCCGTGGGGCTGGCCCATGCCCTGCGCCACGAGGGCTGGGATCTCGGCATCCGCGCCACGGCGATCTGCCCGGGGCTTGTGCGCACGGACATGGGCGAATCCGCCGCAAACGGCGGCTTCCCGCCCGAGGCGATGAGCCAGGTCGGGGACGTCGCGACGCTTACGCTCAACACCCTCGAACTGCCCGGCACGCTTTGCCAGGCGGAAATCGCCTTCAACTGCCAGCCTGACGGAATCCACTGATGCCCGGTCCACGCGTAACCCCGGTCCACGGGGACGAAACCCTGCCCGACAAGGTCGAGGTCGTCGTGATCGGCGGCGGGATCATCGGCACCTCCACGGCGCTGGAGCTCAGCGAAAAGGGGCTGCGGGTGGCGCTTTGCGAGAAGGGCGGCATCGGGCAGGAACAGAGCTCGCGCAACTGGGGCTGGGTGCGGATCTCGCGTCGCGATCCGCGCGAGATCCCGCTGATGGCCGAGGCGCTGCGCATCTGGCCGGGGATGAACGACCGCACGGGGCGCGAGCTTGGCTACAAACGCACGGGCATCATGTTCTCGTGCCGCACCGACGAGGATATGGCCCGCTACGAGCGCTGGTCCGAGCATCTCAAGCCCTACCAGCTCGACAGCCGGATGGTCTCGGGCGCCGAGTTCGCCGAGGTCATGCCCGGCTGCGAGGAGCCGGTGAAGGGCGGGCTCTACACCTCCGTCGACGGGCGCGCCGAGCCGCAGCTCGCGGCGCCTGCCATCGCCGAGGCGGCGCGCGACCGGGGTGCCGCCATCCTTACCGAGACCGCGGTGCGCGGCATCGAGACCAGCGCCGGCGCGGTCTCGGGCGTGGTGACCGAGCGGGGCCGCATCGGCTGCGACGCGGTGGTGCTGGCGGGCGGGGCGTGGTCGCGGCTGTTCGCGGGCAACCTCGGCATCGACTTCCCGCAGCTCAAGGTGATGAACACCGTGCTGCGCACCGAGCCGCTCGAGGGCGGGCCGGAGGCGGCCTACTGGACCAGCGAATACGCCTTCCGCAAGCGCAAGGACGGCGGTTACACCATCGCCTCGGGCTCGACCAACGTGGTCGACATCGTGCCCGACAGCTTCCGCCTCGCGCTGCGCTATCTCCCGGCGCTGCAGCACCAGTGGCGCGACCTCAACTTCCGCGTCGGGCCACGGTTCGGGCAGGAGGCCGGCTATGCCCGCAAGTGGCGCAACGACGAGGCCTCGCCGTTCGAATACACCCGTGTGCTCGATCCCAAGCCGCATCCGCGCATCATCAAAAAGACGCTCAAGGCGGCGGCGAAGTACTTCCCGGTCTTCGAGAAGGCAAAAATCGCCCAGACCTGGGCCGGCTACATCGACGTCACCCCCGACGCGGTGCCGGTGATCTCGGCGGTCGACGGCCAGCCCGGCTTCTTCATGGCCTCGGGCTTCTCGGGGCACGGATTCGGCATCGGCCCGGCCGCGGGGCGGCTGATGTCCGAGCTGGTTACCGGCCGCACCCCTTGCGTCGACCCGCACCACTTCCGGTTCTCGCGCTTCACCGACGGAACGAAGCTGCGACCCGACGACGGGTTCTGAACCCCTTTCTCCGCGGCCGGACGACCGGGCGCGGGAGCCCCTGACCAAGCGCCACAAGAAGCGCTGGCAGCACATCAAGACCGACCCAACAGCCAACAGGAGTAGAAAAGCATGACCAACACGCCGTTCAAGGACCTGACCCACCCGTCGCGCCGCGGCTTCCTCGGGATGACGATGCTGACCGCCGCCGGTCTCGGGCTTTCGGGCCTGCCGGGCGCCGCCCGCGCGCAGGCCACCGGTCAGGTGATCGTGGGCATCAGCCAGGAGCCCACCGTCTTCAACCCGCACCTGCTGCACATCGAGGTGGACGAGGGCATCCACTGGGCGATCTTCGACCCGCTGTTCTCGGTCGAGCCCGACGGCTCCTTCGCGCCGCGGCTGGTGACCGAGGTGCCCAGCATCGAGAACGGCGGCATCTCGGAAGACGGCACCGAGTGGAAGATCACGCTGAAAGAGGGCGTGACCTGGCACGACGGCACGCCGCTGACGGCGGAGGACGTGAAATTCACGCTCGAGCTGCAGAAGGACCCCGATTTCCGCGCCGCCCGCCGCACCGGGCACGAGCTCATCGAAGAGATCACCGTGGTCTCGGACACCGAGCTCACGTGGAAGATGTCCTCGGCCTTCGCACCCTACATGGCGATCCTGAGCTGGACCTTCATCGTGCCCAAGCACGCCTTCGACGGCGTGGACCCGAACGAGGCGCCCTTCAACCAGAGCCCCATCGGCACCGGGCCCTACAAATGGGACAGCCGCGCGCCGGGCGACAACATCCAACTCGTCGCGTACCCCGACTACCACGGCGACGGCGCCTCGATCGAGCGCATCGTGGTCAAGTACGTGCCCGATCTCACGGTGCTCTACACCCAGTTCAAGACCGGCGACATCGACGTGATCGCGCTGCAGGGCATCTCGCCCGACCACTATGCCGAGGCCTCGACGCTGGAGGGCAAGACCGTGCAGCTGGTGCCGGTGGGCACCGTCGAGACACTGTCGCTGAACCTCGGCAACCCGGTGCTGGCGGACAAGGCGGTGCGCGAGGCGCTCTATCTCGGCGTCGACAAGACGACGATCCTCGAGGCGCTGTACTACGGTCTGCCGACGCCGACCGAAACCTACATGCCGCAGCAGAGCTTCTACTACAATCCGGACCTGCCCGGGCACGTCTACGACCCCGAGGCCGGCAAGGCGCTGCTCGACGAGGCGGGCTGGGTGCCCGGCGGCGACGGCATCCGCGAGAAGGACGGCCAGCGCCTGAGTTTCATCTGCTCGACCACCGCGGGCAACCACGTGCGCGAGCAGATGCAGCAGTTCCTGCAGCAGAGCTGGAAGGAGATGGGCATCGAGATGGAAATCTCGAACCTGCCGCCGGCGGTGATGTGGGCCGACCACTGGATGCAGTCGCAGTTCGACATGGCGGTGGCGGGGATCATCTTCCTCACCGGGCCGGACCCGGACACCACCAACTACATGTCGACGGACTCGATCAACGCGCAGGGCGGGGCCGGGCAGAACACCTTCCAGGTCTCGATCCCCGAGCTCGACGAGCTGCTGAAGAAGGGCGCGACCACCGTCTCGCCCGAGGCCCGCAAGCCGATCTACGCTGAGATCCAGTCGATGATCCGCGAGGAGCTGCCCTTCCTGCCGCTGTTCCAGCGCAACGAGGTGCGTGGCCATCTCGAGGGGCTGCAGGGCTACGAGCCCAACATCAACGTCCGGATCACCTTCTGGAACATGCAGGACTGGAGCTGGGCGTAACCGCCTGACCCCGCGACGACGACCGGCGGTCCCGGAGCCACGTGCTCCGGGGCAGTGCCAGACGTTCACCTTCCGACCGGAGGCCGCGCCATGATCCGCTTCCTTACCCACCGCACGCTGCAGGGGATCGTGCTGATCCTGATCGTCTCGATGATCGGGTTCACCGTGATCAACCTCGCGCCCGGCGGGCCGCTTTCGCAATACGCAATGACGCCCGGCATGAGCCAGCAGGACCTCGACCGCATCGCCCACCAGATGGGGCTCGACCGGCCGATCCCGGTCCAGTACCTGGACTGGCTGGTCAACATGGTCTCGGGCGACTGGGGCAAGAGCTACCGCGACCAGAGCCCCGTGCTGGACGTCGTGTGGCGCCACATGTGGGCGACCCTTCTGCTGATGGGGACCTCGACGGCCATCGCCGTGGCGCTCGGCACGCTGATCGGCGTGCTGGGCGCCCTGAAGCGCTACTCGGTCTTCGACTACATGGCGACGGTGGGCGCGATGATCGCGCTCTCGATCCCGACCTTCTGGTTCGGACTGGTGGCGATCTTCTTCTTCTCGCTCGAGCTCGGCTGGCTGCCCGCCGGCAACATGTACACCGTGGGCGACCAGAGCTTTTCCGACTACGCCATTCACCTGATCATGCCTTCCATCGTGCTGGCGCTGGTCAACGTGGCGATCTGGAGCCGCTACATGCGCGCCTCGACGCTCGACGTGATGGACCAGGATTACGTGCGCACCGCCCGCGCCAAGGGCTTGCCGCGCTGGCGAATCGTCTCGGCCCACATCGTGCGCAACGCGCTGATCCCGATGATCACGCTCGCCGGCCTGCAACTGCCCACCATCATCGGCGGCGCGCTGGTCACCGAGACCGTGTTCACCTGGCCGGGGCTCGGGCGGCTCTTCATCGATAGCCTCGGCTACAACGACTACCCGGTGATCATGGGGCTGCTGATGTTCTCGGCCATCCTCACCGTGATCGGCAACTTCCTCGCGGATATCGGCGTCGCGCTGGCCGATCCGCGCATCCGCCTCGGCTGACCGAAAGGAGCGATCGAATGACCGCAATCCCCGACCCGGCGACCAGGACCCGCTTCGCCATCTTCCGCGGCCCCCGCGTGCGCAAGTTCATGCGCCACCGGCTGGCCATGATCGGACTGCTCACCATCATCTTCCTGACGCTCGCCTGCTTCTTCGGGCCCTACCTGCTGCCCTACGACGAGCTCTACATCGACCTGCGCGCGCGCTTCTCGCCGCCGCTCACCGGAAGCCACATCCTCGGCACCGACCCGCTCGGCCGGGACATCGCGGCAAGGCTGTTCTCGGCCGGACAGATCTCGCTCACCGTGGGGTTCACGGCGATGGTGCTGTCGACGCTCATCGGCACGGTCATCGGCGTGGTGGCGGGCTACTTCGGCGGCTGGAGCCGCATCGGCCTGATGCGCATCGTCGACGCCTTCCTGTCCTTCCCGTCGATTTTCCTGATGCTGACGCTCGCGGCCTTCCTCAAGCCGTCGCCCACGATGATCACGCTGATCATCGCCGTCACCTCGTGGATGGAGGTCGCGCGCATCGTCGAGGCCGAGGTCCGCGGCCAGTCCTCGCGCGATTTCACCGCCGCCGCACGCATGGTCGGCGCGCCGCACTGGTGGATCATGGGGCGCGAGATCCTGCCCAATGTCATCGGGCCGATCATCGTGGCGGCGACCCTGACCGTGGCGCGTGCCATCCTGCTCGAGGCCTATATCTCGTTCCTCGGCTACGGCATCCAGCCGCCGCTGCCGAGCTGGGGCAACATGCTCAACAACGCCCAGCAATATCTCGACAGCGCGCCCTGGCTCGCCATCGTGCCCGGCGTCGCGATCACCCTCGCGGTGACGTCCTTCAACTTCATCGGCGACGGGCTGCGCGACGCGCTCGACGCCCGGTCGGTTCAATAGGAGGGCGGGCGATGACGGATCCGGTCCTTTCCGTGCGCGACCTGCGCATCCGCTTCCGCAGCGGCGGGCGCGAGACGCAGGTGGTCCATGGCGTCGATTTCGACATCCGCGGCGGCGAGACGCTGGCGCTGGTTGGCGAGTCCGGCTCGGGCAAGTCGGTGACCTCGTTCGCGCTGATGCGGCTGCTGCCCGAGGCGCCCCGCTGCACCATCGAGGGCAGCGTCTCGATGGGCGGGGTGAACCTGCTCGAGCTCTCCGAGCGCCGCATGGCGCAGGTCCGGGGGCCGAGGATCGCGATGATCTTCCAGGAGCCGCTGACCTCGCTCAACCCGGTGCACCGGGTCGGCGACCAGATCGCCGAGGCCATCCGCTTTCACCGCAAGATGAGCAAGGCCGACATCCGGGCCCGGGTCATCGAGCTGCTGACGCTGGTGGGTATCCCCGACCCGGCGCGGCGCATGCACGCCTATCCCGGCGAGATGTCGGGCGGGATGCGGCAGCGGGTGGTGATCGCCATGGCGCTGGCGCTCGAGCCCGACCTGCTGATCGCCGACGAGCCGACCACCGCGCTTGACGTCACGGTGCAGGCGCAGATCCTCGAGCTGCTGCGGCAGATCCAGCGCGCCACCAACATGGCGATGCTGTTCATCACCCATGATTTCGGCGTCGTGGCCGAGATCGCCGAGCGCGTGATGGTGATGTACGCGGGCCGCATCGTCGAACAGGGGAGCCTTGCCGACGTGCTGTCGAACCCGCGGATGCCCTACACCCGGGGCCTGCTGGCCTCGGTGCCGCGGTTCGAGGACGCGGGCCTGAAGACCGGCCCTCTCGGCACCATCGAGGGCTTCGTCCCGAGCCCCGACAACCTGCCCACGGGCTGCAGCTTCCACCCGCGCTGCCCGCACGCGCGGCCCGGCATCTGCGACGGCGCGCTGCCCGAGCTCGCGGCGCATGGCGCGGGGGCGCATCTCGTGCGCTGCGCCCGCTCGGACGAGCCGGCGTTCGGCGCCGAACCGGCGGAGGTCTCCTGATGTCCACTCTCATCGAAACCATCGACCTCAAGCAGCATTACCCGATCCGGCAGGGCCTTCTCGGGCGGCCGAGTGCCACGGTGCGCGCAGTGGACGGCATCAACCTGCGCATCCAGCGCGGCGAGGTGCTGGGGCTCGTGGGTGAGTCCGGGTCCGGCAAATCCACCTTCGGCCGCACGCTGATGATGATGGAGCAGCCGACCTCGGGCTCGGTGCTCTACAACGGGGTCGAGCTGGCGGGGCGCTCGCATAAGGCGCTGCACCCGTACCGGCGCCGGATGCAGATGGTGTTCCAGGATCCGTTCTCGTCGCTCAACCCGCGCATGACGGTCGAGGACAGCCTGACCATGCCCCTGCGCTTCCACCAGCCCGGGCTCAGCGCGCGCCAGCGCCGCGACGAGGCGGCGGAAACGCTGGAACGGGTGGGCCTGCCGCGCTCGATGATCTCGCGCTACCCGCACGAGTTCTCCGGCGGGCAGCGGCAGCGCATCGGCATCGCCCGGGCGCTGATGGTCAGGCCCGAGTTCATCGTGGCCGACGAGCCGGTCTCGGCGCTCGACGTGTCGGTGCAGGCGCAGGTGCTGAACCTCTTCTCCTCGATCCGCGAGACGCTGGGCCTGACGATCCTGTTCGTCACCCATGACCTGGCGGTGGTGGGACACATCGCCGACCGCGTGGCGGGGGTGTATCTCGGGCAGGGGGTGGAGATCCCGCCCACCCGCGCGCTTTTCACCTCGCCCCGGCACCCCTACACCGAGACGCTGCTCTCGGCCGCGCCGCAGCCGGCGGTGGGCGCGCGCCGCCAGCGCATCGCCATGAAGGGTGAACCGCCGAGCCCGCTGGCGCCGCCCTCGGGCTGCGTCTTCCGCACCCGCTGCGCCCATGCGCAGGCGGAATGCGCCGTGGCCCGCCCGGTGCTGCGGCCGCGCGGCCCGGGGCATCTCAGCGCCTGCATCCGCGACGACCTCTCCCTCGTTCCCGGCGTCGCCGAAGCGCGGCCCGACCAAGCCAGAAAGCGCATGTCATGACCAAGTTCTCTCCGTTCGACGAAACCCTGTGGCATGCCACGGCGGTGGACGCCCCGGACACCGGGCCGCTCGAGGGCACGGTGCGCACCGACATCTGCGTGGTGGGCGGCGGCTACAGCGGGCTGACCACGGCCATCGAGCTGCGCCGTCGCGGCCACGAGGTGGTGCTGCTCGAGGCGCAGGAGGCGGGCTTCGGTGGCTCCGGGCGCAACGCGGGCCATTGCACGCCGACCTTCTCCTACCTGACGCTGGACGATCTGCGCTCTCACCTCGGGACCGAGCGCGCCAACCGCCTGATCCGCCGCCAGACCAGCGGCGCCGACATGGCGGCGGAGTACATCCGCGACTTTCAGATCTCCTGCGAGTGGAAGCAGAACGGCTATTTCCAGGGTGCGCTGAGCCCGTCGCGCATCGCCCGGATCCGCAAGAAGGCCGAGAGCTACGCCTCGGTCGGCTGTCCTTCGGGGCTCGTCGACGCGGAAGAGGCTAAGCGGCTGACCGGGTCGGAACGGTTCTTCGGCGGCTGGCTGCTGCGCTCCGGCGGCCACCTGAACCCGCTGAGCTATTCCCGCGGCCTCGCCCGCGCCGCCCTGCAGGAGGGGGCCCGGATCTTCACCCGCTCCAAGGTCTCGAAGGTCGAGAGGATGGGCCAGCGCTGGCACGTGAAGACCGACGGCGGCGAGGTCGTCGCCGACAAGGTCATCATGGCGACCGGGGCCTACACCGACGGCGGCTGGAAGGGGCTCGACAAGACCTTCCGGATCAAGAAGGTCATCCTCGCGGCGACCAGCCCGCTGCCCGAGGACGTGCGCGCGCAGGTCATTCCCTTCGACGGCACGATGCACGACGGTCGGGGCGACATCTTCGTCTACAAGTACAACCGCGAGGGCCGGATCGTGGCCTCGATGTTCCCGGTCGGCCGCCGGGGCAGGGACCTCGAGTACACCCGTCAGATGCTGATGGACCGGCTGCGCTGGCTGCATCCGCAGGTGCCCGAGGCCACGACGTGGGATTACTACTGGACCGGCGAGCTCGACATGCAGCGCCACACGATCCCGAGGCTCTACGGTCTGGGGCCGGGGGCACTGGCGTGCACCGGGCTCTCGGGGCGCGGGGTGCCCACGGGCACCATGCTTGGCGGCATCCTCGCGGACTGGGCCGAGGGCACGCCCGAGAAGGACCTGCCGTTGCCGGTCGAGCGCCTGCATTCGGCACCCGCCTACATGTCCATGGCGCCGGGGCTGGTGCTGCGCTGGTACGGCTTCCAGGACAACATGGCCGCCCGCCGCGACGGGGTGGAGCTGCCGCCGCACGCCTGATGTTGCGCGGTCCGCGCGGCGCAGGGCAACCTGCGGTGGCCATGCCTCTTTGCTCCCCGCGTCGCGCAGAGTGCCCGCGCTGCTGGGCCACCCTTTGCTCAGCATGTAACCTCGCTGCAACCTGCGCCGTCTGGATGACCCCGCCGCGGCCCGCGCTGCGCGGAGGGGCATGACACCGGCTGCGGATGATCGTACTGCTACGGCATGGTGTTTTCGCTCGATCAGATCCTGCCGTCTCTCGAGAGCTTCGGGCTCTGGTCCTACTGGATCATTGGCTTTGCCTCGCTGCTCGAGGCGGTCTTCGTGACCGGCGTCGTCCTGCCCGGAACGCTGGTGGTCGATGCCGGCGGGATCCTCGTGCAGCAGGGCGCGCTGGACTTCCTCGACCTCGTCTGGTTCGTGGCCATCGGCTCGGTGCTGGGCGGCGAGATCAGCTACCGGCTGGGGCGCCTCCTGCGGGCGCGGGTCTCGAAACGCCGCTCGCTCGAGGACACGTCGAGCTATCGCCGCGCCATCCGCCTCTTCGAACGCTACGGCGGTTTCGCGCTGGTGCTGGGCCGCTTCCTCGGTCCCGTCTCGGGGCTGGTGCCGCTGGCCGCGGCGGCGGCGGGGATGCCGCATCGGCGGTTCCTGCTCTGGAACGCGATCAGCGGCGTGCCCTACGCGCTGGCGCATGTCGGGCTCGGCGTCCTCATCGGCCATTTCGCCACCAGTCTCGGTCCCTATGCGACGCGGATCGGGCTCTTCGCCGCCGCGGTGCTGGCGGCGCTGCTGCTGCTCTGGTGGCTGCTCCTGAGGGTGCTGCGCCTGATGCCCTTCCTCGTCTCGGTGCTGAGCTCGGTTGCGCAGGGGATCCGCGACAACCCCGACGTGCGGCAATGGGCCGAGAGCCACCCGCGCAGCGCCGCCTTTCTGTCGCACCGCTTCGACCGGACCCGGTTCTCGGGCGCCACGGCGACGCTGCTGGCCTGCGCCGCGGCCTATATCCTCTGGGTCTGGTTCGGATCGGTCTTCGACTTCCTCATGGCCGATCCTATCGTGCAGGTGGACACACGGCTCGCCGCGCTGATCCACGCCTTCTGGTCGCCCGAGGTCCTGCGTCTCGCGGGACACGTGACGGCGCTTGGGGACTGGCGGGTGGTCACGCTGCTGAGCGTGGCGGCGGTCGCCATCCTGCTCGTGCGCTGGCGCCCCGACCTGCTGCTGGGTCTTGGCGTCGCGCTGGCGGGCGATCTCGCTTCGGTGTTCCTGCTCAAGCGGCTGTTCCACCGCACCCGCCCCGAGCTCGGCTTCTTCGCCGAGACCTCGGGCAGCTTCCCCTCGGGCCATGCGGCGCTTTCGGTCGCCTTCTACGGCTTCCTGTTCTTCATCCTCTGGCGGCTCCGGGTGCTGCGCGCGCCCGCAGCGCTTGTGGGCGCCGCGACGCTGGCCTTCTTCGTCGGGCTGAGCCGGGTCTACCTGCTCGAGCACTACCTGTCGGACGTGCTGAACGGCTGGCTGGTGGGGGCGATCTGGCTGCTCGCCGGGGTGGCGGCGTCGGAATGGTGGCTCGACAGCCGCCCCCGGCCACCCCGGCCCGAGCGCTCCGGGCTGGTGCGGGGCGCGGCGGTGGCGCTGGTGGCGCTCTGCGTGACGGGCGCGGCGTGGCAGGTCGCGACCTATGACAAGGCGCGCAACGTCGTGGCAACGCGCGAGGCGGACGCGGTCTTCGGGACGGTCGAGGCGCTGGTTGCCTCGGGGGCGCTTCCCGGCGGCACGGAATCCGTCGCGGGGACGCCGCTGGAGCCGGTCAACGTCCTCGTGCTGGCGCGCGACGAGGCCGCGGTCGAGAACGCGCTGGCGCAGGTCGGCTGGAAACGGGCGGCGGCGCCCGGCGTCATGAGCCTCGGGCGGGCGGCACTGGCCGCGTGGAGCAACCAGCCCGACGCGACCGCGCCGGTGACGCCCTATTTCTGGAAGACCAAGCCCAACGATGTCGCTTTCCAGAAGCAGACCCCGGACGCGACCCTGCGCAAGCGCCATCACATAAGGCTCTGGCGGACGGATTTCGTCAGCACCGACGGATTGCGGCTTTTCGTCGGCGCGGCAAGTTACGACGACGGGCTCGACGGCTGGAGCGCGTGGGGTTTCCTGCACCACATCGACCCCAACGTGGATGCAGAGCGCGACGGGCTGGTCGCGGATCTCGAGGCGTCGGGGCAGGTGGCGAGGTCCGACCGGATCCGGCTTTCGGAGCCGAGGCTCGGGCAATCGGTGGCGGGGGATCCGTGGTTCTCGGACGGCGCCGCCGCGGTGCTGACGCTGCGCTGAGGCCGGGCGGGGCGCGCGTGACGGGGCCCCGCGATTGGTCGGGTCGCTGCCGGGACGGCTCGGGCGGCACCCGGCGACTGGAGCGTCGCCCATGCGCCGTCACGGAAGACGCCCGGCACGTAGAAGATGTTGAACTCTCGGGTGCCGGTGTAGGCGCCGTTGTAGATGTCGAGCTGCCCCAGCGCCATCGACACGAGCCGCGTCTGTTCGCCGCCGAGCGAGCCCGCGAAGATCTCGAAGGAGAGCTCGCCGCCGGGCACCTCAGCCAGCGCGTCGGTGACCTGCTTTTTGAACAGGTTCGACAGGCTGGTGTCGTTGCCCGCGTTGCCGTAGCGCAGCACGGTCGCCGCGAGGGCTGGGGACCACGACAGCGCCGAAACGAGGCCGGTTGCGCCCGAGAGGGCCAGACCAGCCAGCTGGTACCCCGGTCATCCGGTCTAGGGCCTGACGTTGGAAGTCGGGCGCAAGCCAGATACCTCATCTGAGCCTGCGCCCGGCAAGGATCAGGCGGTTACGGGAACGATGATGCGTCCACGGACTTCCCCCTTGAGGAACCTCTGCGCGGTCTCAACGACCTTGTCAAAAGGCAGCTCGGTGCTCATCTCCTCAAGCTTGCCGAGGTCGAGGTCGGAGGACAGGCGCGACCAGGCTTCGAGCCGGTCGGGCTTGGGGCACATCACGCTGTCCACACCGGCCAGCGTCACGCCGCGCAGGATGAACGGCGCGACCGAGGCCGGCAGGTCCATGCCCGCCGCCAGCCCGCAGGCTGCGACGACACCGCGGTATTTCATCATCGAGAGCATGTTGGCGAGAACCGTGCTGCCCGCCACGTCGATCCCCCCGGCCCAGCGTTCCTTGGCCAGCGCACGGGTCTTGCCGGTCAGCTCGGCGCGGTCGATCACCGAGGCGGCACCAAGGCCGCGCAGGTAGTCCGCTTCGGAGGCACGGCCGGTGACCGCCGCCACTTCGTAGCCCTTCGCTGCCAGAAGCGCCGTGGCGACGCTGCCGACGCCCCCTGCGGCGCCGCTGACGACGATCTCGCCCTTGTCGGGGGTCACCCCCTGCCGCTCCAGAGCCAGCACGCAGAGCATCGCGGTATAGCCCGCCGTGCCGATCGCCGCCGCCTGCCGCAGGTCGATTGCCTCGGGCAGCGGCACCAGCCAGTCGCCCTTGACCCGGGCACGTTCGGCCAGACCGCCCCAATGCACTTCGCCCACGCCCCAGCCGTTCAGCACGACCCGGTCGCCGGGCTTGAAATCGGGATGGCTGCTCTCGGCGACGGTGCCGGTAAAGTCGATGCCAGGTACCATCGGGAAGCTGCGCACCACCGGCGCGGCACCGGTGATCGCCAGCGCGTCCTTGTAGTTCAGCGTCGAGTAGGCGACGTCGACCAGCACATCGCCCTCGGGCAGCTGCGTCTCAGAGACCTCGCTTACCGAGACGGTCTGCGTGTCGTCAGGCTTTTCGATCAGGATGGCCTTCATGGTTGGGTCCTTTCAGCTTTCTGGGTGATCGTGGGGGATCGGTTTTCGATGAGACAGAAGAAGGTGGCGGCGAAGCGGTGCAGCGGCTCGGGGCGCAGCTCGAGCTTGGCGCGCAGGACCGCGCCCTCCCAGCCGATCCAGAAGGTCTCGGCGAGGGCTTCCGGGTCGAGGTCCGGCCCGATTTGCCCCTGCGCCTGCGCCTCGCGCAGCAGGCGCGTGGTGCGGGTCTGCCAGCCCTCGAGCACGCCGGTCAGGGCGGCGCGGAAGTCATCCGGCAGCGCGCCCATCTCTTGCCCGAGATTGCCGACGAGACAGCCGCGGCGGAAGCCGTGTCGGGCCATTCCCTCCGCGGCCGCGTCGGTGAAGACCCGGAGCCTGTCAAGCGGCGCGCGCGCCTCATCGAGGAAGGCGCGGTCGAGCAGCTCCACGAAGTAGTCGTTATAGGCAGTGACAAGCGTGAGGCCAAAGTCGGCCTTGCTCTTGAAGTGGTGATAGAAGCTGCCCTTCGGCACGCCCGCGGCCTTGAGAAGCTCGTCCACGCCGACCGCAGAGTAGCCCTTTTCGGTCAGGTGTTCGAGCCCGGCGCGGATCAGCTTTTGCCGCGCCTCCGACGCCTCCGGCGCACCGCGCGGACGTCCGCGCCGGGGCTTGTCGGTGGAAGTGAGGGGTGAGCCGGTCGTGGTCATGCCTTTTATTAGACCAGTCCGTCCAATAAATCAATCACTCGCTTTCGAGCGCGACAAGTCTTCAATATTTGCCTGATAAGGCTGACTTCCGAGCCCAAAACTCGTTTGAAAGAACGGCCTGCCACCTTTGCCCGGGACCACCAGCGAGAACCCAACCGAGTTAAGTGATTCTCTGCCTGCAAGGGCTGTCGGTCCAGATGGAGAGTTCGCTTGCGCTCATGGGGAGATGCCCTGCGAGATGGTGCAAGAGCGCCGACCTTCGGAGAGGTCCAGGGCGCCGAGCCTCGCCTGCTTTCCGCGCAGCGCGTCGGCCACAACCTCCCACCGGACTTCGGTATCCGCCTTGTTTTCCTGCGCGTAGATCGTCTTCAGCATTGCGGCCACGGCCCGGCGCCGCTTGGCCGGAGCATGGGCAACCGCGTTTCTCATCCAGTGAACGCGACAGCGCAGATGCGTCGCGACGAAGATGCCGCGATGCATTAGCGCCATACGCGTTTTCGTCCCGGGCGCAGAGGCACTCCCGGCTCATGGCAGACCTTCGTACCGGACGCAGCGGAGGACCGGAGCCAGGCCCAATTGAGCCGCGGCAAGGGCTGACTTTCGGGCTTCAGGTTCTGCCCGGGCTGCCTTCTCTGACCGGTTCGGTCCCCCGCTTTGCGCCCCGATCGCTCAGAACTGGCTGGTGCTCTTCCGCATGGTGCGCGATCACGACGGGCGCGCCGCAGCGGTCTGCCATGATCTGGCTGTCGATCGAATAGACGTGGTCGAGGTGGACCGACTGCAGCACGTCTCCCGGAGCGCCCGCAACGCCGAGGGTGCCACCCTCGATCAGCACGATCCGTTCGGCGAAGCGCCCTGCGAGCGTCAGGTCGTGCAGTGCGGCGATGACCAGCCGTTCCTTCGAAAGCTGCCGCAGATGCGAGAGCACCTTGAGTTGGTGGTGCAGGTCGAGCGCACTCGTCGGCTCGTCGAGGATCAGCAGGCGTGGGTCGCGCAGCAGCCGCTGTGCCAGCAGGACGCGCTGTTGCTGACCGCCGGACAGGCGGTCCATGCGCGCTCCTGCAAGCTCCGACAAGTCCATACGGGCGAGGACACGGGCAACCTCGGCCCTGTCGTGGGCGGTGATCCACCAGCCGAGCCTCTCGCGGCGACCGAGAAGCACGCATTCCGCAACCGTCATGGCGGCGCTGACGGTGAAATCCTGCGGCAGGTAGCCGATCCTCGAAGGGACCGGCCAGCCTTTGTCCAGCAACTTGTCGCCGTCATGCGGGATCACCCCCGCCAGCGCCTTCAGCAGCGTCGACTTGCCGGCGCCGTTCGGTCCGATGACAGCGACGAGCCCGCGCGACGGCAACTCGAGCCCGGGGATGTCCAGCAGACAGCGACGGCCCGCCCAGACGCGAAACTCCCTGAGGATCATGTCCGGCCTTTCATCAGGATGACGCCCAGCAGCATGGGTATGCCCGCGACGGCGGTGATGATGCCGACGGGAATGACCGCGCCGGGCGACAGGATCTTGCCGGTCACCGAGGCCGCGACGAGGACGATGGCCCCCATGATCCCCGCCATCGGCAGGCCGAAACGGTGATCCTCGCCGACCAGCGCCCGGCCCACATGCGGCGCGATCAGCCCGACAAAGCCGATGGTGCCGGTGAAGCTCACCGCGCCTGCGGTCAGCAGCGCCACCATTACCAGCACCCGGCGGCGCAGCGCAGCGACATCGAGCCCGAGGCTCGCCGCGTTGCCATCCCCGAGGCGCAGCGCGGTCAGGCTCCAGACCTCGCGCAGCACGAAGGGCAGCGTCAGCAGCAGGATCGCCGTGAGCACCTTGACGCTGGTCCATGTCGCCTTCAGCAGGCTGCCGAAGAGCCAGAAGACGATCTGTTGCAACACCTCGGGCGCGGCCATGAATTGCAGCAGCGATTGCAGCGACTGGAAGAAGAACAGCACGGCGATGCCCGCCAGCACCAGCATCTCGGGCGAGGCGCCCCGGTAGCGCGCCACCAGCTGTACCAACCCGGCGGCGATGAGCGTCGCGGCAAAGGCGGCGACGGGAATGCCGATCCAGGTGGCGACCGGCAGCGCGGTGCCGAACAGGATCACCAGCGCCGCGCCGAAGCCCGCCGCGGCGGAAAACCCCAGCGTGTAGGGGCTGGCCAGAGGGTTCGCGAGGATGGTCTGCATCAGCAGCCCCGCGATCCCCAGCGCACAGCCTACCAGGGCCGCCATCAGAGTCTGCGGCATGCGCAGGTGCCACAGGATCGTGGCGAGACGGCGGTCACTTCCGGCGGGACCGTCCTGCAAGCCGCGCAGCACCTCGTCCAGGGACAGCCCCGCCGGACCGGTTACGAGATCCGCCACCATCAGCGCGCTCAGAACGGCGAAGGCGGCCATCACCGCCGCCGCCCGGGTCAGGCCGGAGCGGCCGAAACCGCTCCGTTCCGTCGCGACAAGGCTCATTCCGCGTGCATCATGAAGGTGCCGTCCAGCGTGATCGGCAGCCAGTCGGCGTAGAACTGTGCCAGCTCTGCCTGCGGGTCCACGTCAGAGAACGCCTCGGGGTGCAGCGCTTTGCCGATGAAGCGGAAGTAGGCGAAGTCCGACAGGGTGCGCGATCCGCCATGGTAGATGCCGTAGACCTCGCCATCCTGCACGGCGGGCAGATCGGACCAGCCCGGACGCGCGAGATAGGCGGCCATGCGCTCCTGCGCCAGCGCCGGGTCGGCGGCAAAGCCCAGCGGCACGGCGGCAGGCCGGTTCAGCCACTCGGAGCCCGACAGGAAGATCACCTCGGGCGCCTCGGCCAGCACGTATTCGGGCGACAGCGGTCCCCAGTTCTCGATCTGGCCATTGGCGATGTTGGTCCCGCCAAGCCGGTCGATCACGCCGCCCCACATGCCGCCCGCGTAGGTGTTGCCGACCTCGTCCGGGCCCTTCTGCGCCAATTCGACATAGACCTTGGGCGATCCTGTGGCGGTCTCGACGCGGGCGGCGGTGTCGGCGGTCATGTCCTCATAGAGGGTTGCGAGCGCCTCGGCCCGGTCCTCGGTGCCCATTGCCTTCCCTAGCGCGCGGGTCGAGGCAAGATGCGCGTCCAGCGTCTGCGCGTTGTAGTCGAGTACCAGAACGGGGATGCCCGCCGTGTCGAATTGCTGCGCCGACTCGCCGAGGGCGTCGTATTGCCAGCCGGCGAGGATCACGAGGTCCGGGTCCGTCGCCAGCGCCGTCTCGATAGAGAAGGTGCTGCTTTCGGTGTCGCCGACGTCGGGCAGATCGGCCAGCTGCGGGAAGGCGGCGGTGTAGATCTCCCACTGCTTCGGGCGCCACTCGGCCCAGGGCCCGCGCGACAGGCCGACGATCCGGTCCACTGCGCCGGTCCCCGTCACGGCAAGGAAATCCTCGTAGTAGAAGCCCAGCAGCACTTCCTGCGCGGGGGCCTCGAGCGTCACCTCGCGGCCGCGCAGGTCGGTGATGGTGATCTCGGCCCAGGCGGGCGCGCTCAGCGACAGCAGGGCGAGGGCGGGAATGGTCAGGTGTTTCATGGTGTTTCCTTTGATCAATGAAGGCGCTGAGGTTGGGCGTCGCCGGACAGGGTGTGCAGCGCGCCCGGGTCGATCACCCGGACACGGCTTGGCAGCGGCAGGTCGATGACGCCGGCCTTCTCGAGCGCGCGGACCTGCCGCGACACGGTTTCCATGGTGAGGCCCGCCATCTGCCCCAGTTCGGTTCGGGTCACCGGCAGATGCAGCTCGGCGGGGGCGCCCTGCCGGGTGTGAAACCAGTGCAGCATGGAGGCGACCCGCTCGGATGCGCTTTTGCGGCCCAGCAGGATCTGCCAGCGTTGCGCTTCGGTCAGATGCTCCTGCACGAGCCCGAGCAGGTTGAGCCGCAGGCGCGGCACCTCCTGCGCGATCCGCTCGAACCCGTCCCGGTCACAGGTCAGCAGCTGCACCGCGCCGATGGCGCTGAGCCGCCCCCTGCGTCGGCGCGGGCCGAGAGGCGAGAGCGTCTCGCCGGGAAAGGTCAGCGCAAAGAGCCGTTCGCCGCCCGGCAAGGTGGCGTCCTCGCGCAGGCACCCGTCCAGCAGAAGGCCCACGAAGGGCGCCCGCGCCGGGTCACGGGGCACCGCCTCAGCGTCGTCATAGAGGTCTTCGGTGAAGACGCGGCGGACAAGCCGCATCTCAGGCGTGGTCAGCCCCTGGAACAGCGCCGGGCGCAGGCGCCGTGTCGCCGGAGGATGCCCCCCCGCGTGGGAATGCGATGCGATCTGCATGGGCACCCCCTCAGGACAATGCGCGTTTGAGGCGCGGCGCGTTGGACAGCACCAGCAGGTCCACGGCGATCACCGACAGCAGCGCGACCCCTGCCATCGGGAAGGCCATCGCCAGCACCAGCGCCACCAGCACCGCGCCTTTCCACATCGGCATGTCCGAGGGCACCGGCGGCGCGGCGAGCCGTCCCGCCCCGGCAGGGCGACGTTTCCACCACAGCACCAGCCCTGAGACGCTGACGAAGATCATCGCCGCGATGAAGACGGTGTTCAGGGCGAAGTTCCACAGCCCGAGGTCGCCTTCGTGCAGCGCGATGCCCCAGGCCATCGCCTTGGCATAGGTGGAGTATTCGGCGTAGCGCACGTCGGCGAGCACGTTGCCGGTGTAGCGGTCGATGTGGATCGTCCGGTCCGCCGACGGGTCCGGTCCGTCGTTCGACATGCTGTCATGGCTGATCGTCCAGACGCCGGTCGGTCCGCCGGGCAGGTTCAGGTTGTAGCGCCGGTCAAAGCCCAGCCCATCGGCAAAGGCGGCAACGCTGTCGATGCTCACCGGCCCTGCGATGGCCTGCGTCCCGGCAAGCGAGCCCGAGAGCGGCAGCGGCGTCTGTTCCAGCGTCCACGGCACCTCGTGGGAGCCTTCGTGGTTCATGCTGGCATGGGTCTCGTCCGACAGCGGCGCGCCCCATTTCTCGGCCGGGAAGGTGTTCCACGCCTGTACCATCTTCTCGCCCCAGATCCCGGCCCAGCTGAGCCCCGAGATCAGGAAGAGCACCAGCACGATCGAGAACCAGAAGGCCGTCACCCCGTGCAGGGACTTCCAGAGCGCCCGCCCGCGCTTGTTGAGCGCCGGCACCAGCATCTCGCGCAGGCCCGATCCGTTGCGGGGCCAGTGCAGGTAGAGCCCGGTGATCACCAGCAGCAGCCCGAGGCTGGCCGCGGCCTCGATCAGAAGGTCTCCGGCGGTGCCGATGAGCAGCGTGCCGTGGATGTCATTGGCCAGATCGTACCAGCCCGCCCGCCACGGGAAGCTGTGCATCACCTTCCCGGTATATGGGTCGAGGGTGACGCCAGTGGCGATGCCGTCGGCGCTCACCCGGAAGACGGCGGCATGTTCAGGGCTGAGGGGAGAGACGTACTGGCTGGCGGTGCTGCCCGGAACGGCGGCCTCGGCAGCGGATTGCAGGGCGCTGACGGGCAGCGGCGCGTGGCCGGGAACGACGCTTCGCTTCTCGTCGCCGATGCCCTGGAAAAACGCGATCCAGAGCATGATGAAGCCAGTCACGGCCAGCATCAGTAGAAAGGGAATGACGTAGAGACCGGCATAGAAATGCCAGCGCCACGCGGCGAAATAAAAGGCGCGGTCACGCGTCTGCGTGCTTGCCGCGTCGATGGAGGATGTCATGACGGGATGTCCTTGTCTGACGGAAAGAGCCGAGAGCTTTCGAAGTCAGACAGGGCGTGGCGGCGCTCGTGCTGCGGCGATGCGCAGGGGCGGGCCGCGGGCAAGGATCTGGTGTTCCCTGCGCCAGAGAACGAGCCGGCGTGCCGTCTCCTCCGGCGGGGCGACGACGAGATCGGGAGACAGGGGCGGCACCAGCCCCGACAGGATGCAGGAGGCGGTCCGGTGATCCTTGTCCGGGGCCTCCTCCGGGATTGGCGCACCGCTGGCATCGACGACGATCTCCCGCGGGCCATCCCCGGTGCAGATCACGAGGCGCATCCCCTCGGGACCGGACACGCGCATGAAACCGGTCGGCACGATGCCTGTACCGATCAGCGCCAGAAGCAAAAGCGCCCGTGTGATGATCCCGAGGAACCGCAAGGATCAGTGGCCGGAATGGTCCGAATGATCGTCCATTGCATCCACGGCAAACTCGACCGCGACCTCGCCCGCGTTGCGGAAGACCAGCGTGGCCGGGATCAAGTCGCCCTCGGCGGTCTTGCCCTGAAGGCCCATGAACATGACATGCAGGCCATCTGGCTCCAGGGTGACGGTTTCGCCCGGGGCGATGGGAAGGCTCATGATGTGGGTCATCTTCGCAACGCCATCCGCATGTTCGGTGGTGTGCAGCATGGTCTGATCGGCAAATGCGGAGTGGACTTCGACCAGTTCGTCGGCCTCGTGGCCTCGGTTGGTGATGACCATGTAACCGGCGGCGGATTTCGCCGTGGCGGTCGGCACCGGCATCCAGGGATGGTCGATGTGCAGGCTTCCCGCAGTGGTGTCATGAGCGGCCAGGGGTGTGGCCAGGGCAAGGAAGATCAGGGTCAGGGCGCGTTTCATGGCGGTCCTCGTCTGGAGTGGCCGGCAGAGCCGGTCGATTGGAGCCCCGCGGTGCAGGACGCGCGGTGCGACAAGGTGGAAAAGGGGGGGGACGACTGCAGAAGCTGGCGCGAAAGCCAGTTTCCTCGGGAACACCGTCAGGCAGCGACGCGGAAGCGCATCCTGCCGCCGGGGTCAGGCGACCGGAGGTGCCCTCGAAGGACGCAGCGGGACCGCCGCAACATCATGAAGCACCGGCGGCAGTGACGTCCACTCGGCCGGATCGAGCGATAGTTCGGCAAGGATCAGCGTGACGGAGGGCTCCTGCAGGCTCATCGCCGCGTGCAGGCGGCAGGCGTCGCAGGTCTTGCCTGCATCCATGTCCGCTCCACCGCAGATGTCTTCCGCATCGAGCCCGAAGGTCTGCGCGTAGACCAGCGCGGCCTGCTCTCCCGGCGATGCGAAACGATGCGCGAAGCCTGACGTCGCGAGGGCGACGAACAGCAGCGCGATCAGCGCGCAGAAGGGGATGAACCGCATCGAAACCTGCATGGCCGGACCTGCATACCAGCGATGCGCGAATCCGCAAGCGTCCTGATTGCCGCGCCTGTCACTCTCCGTCTCCGAGAAACCTGATGCCGGGCAGTGGACAGACAAAACCGGATCGCCGCATCCGAGAACAACGCGGGGCGGCCGGGGTTGCCGTCATGCGCCGCGAGCCAAGTCAACTCCTTGTCCAGCCAGATCCGTAGCGACCCGCGATTGCGAAGCGAAGCCGTGTAGTTCGACCAGTTCGTCGTGCGCTGGCGGGCGACTGCAGAATTGCTCATGCACCCCGTCTAACCGCATGGATTCACGATGTGAGTCCTTCGCAGACAGAGTTCAGCAACAACGCCGCGAGGATGGGCCGGTGGCGATGCCGAGACCCTCGCGCTTGCCGTCCCCGTTCACAGCTACCGCCCTGATCGCGGCGCGGGTGATGATCCGCCCACTCTCGCGCAGTTTCACGCAGGTCGCGTCGAGCCGGAGGCAGGGCCGGGCGCCTTCGGGCGGGCGGGAGACGAGTGCATTCACCCGCTCTGCGCCACTAAGGCGACTGACCTGGCTCTGCCACAAGCCGCGTTCGTCGGGGGGACCGTCCACCGGACGGTCCCCTGATCCTCCTCACCCCACCGCCTTCACCAGATCGCCTGCGAAGCGCGGAAAGACCCCGTGGGCGCAGGCCTTCCGGATCACCGCCACCAGCGCCTTCACAGCCGTCCGTCGTGGCGCCGGGAAGCTGGGCAGTCAGCTCCCCTTTCCAAGCTTCGGGATTTCCAGCGCGATCCGCCCGGCAAGAGTGTCCCGGTAACCGTCCCCCTGACCCTCCCGCAGTGGAGAGGAAACGCCCTTCCCGGCACCGGCTCGGGCGTCGATCTCCACGTCCATGATCCGCTCGGCCGCGAAGGCCGGCTTGTGGCGCTCTCGTCGGAACTCATGCATGTCCGATGCGAAGCCGGTAATCGCCATCGCGCAGACCGGGCCGATCACAGGCAGGGTCTGACGCCTGCGGGCCACCCCGGTTTCCTTCGTGGCAGTGATGATGCGCTTGTCCGGCTTTTCGATCTCGGCTCCCAGTCGCGCGATCTGTTTAAGACAGAGCCGCCTCAGGTGTCGGACGACGTCCGACAGGTAATCTTCTTCCGGGCGAAGGGCAGGGCGCTCGATGTTGCCGATGCCCTTACCCGGAACGATGGTTCCTGTCCGAGGATCTGGTGTCATTTCGACGCCTCACGAAGGGTCTGAAACAGACGGGCGGGATGAGCCGTATGTCATCGCCGAGCCGGGCGAGTTCCCGGTCCGAATAGTGCGCTGTCGCGCAGGCCTCCATGGCCACGATGCAGGGCGGCAGCGCTGACCTGACCTTCGCGGATTCTGACCGGGACAATTTCTTGCGGAAAACCGCGCGCCCGTCCGACGTCGCGCCAAGACTCCGGAAGACCTGCTTTGCCAGGTCGACGCCGACGGTTCCGGTCTCATCCATGGCGGCCTCCTCTCCCTGTGGTGACGTCAGCATCACCCTCTTGGCACATCGCGATGCCGTCGGGCGGGAGCATCGACCCCGTCAGAGTCGGGTGTGTCTCCGATCTGCCACTTGAGCCCCATCGCGGCTACCGGCCGGGCGCTGCGATGGGGTGGGATACAGCGCGGAACACCTTGTGGCCTGACCACGATCGCCAGCAGGCTGATCCCGCCGCTGCTGTGGACCAGTCTTGTACCGCCGTTTCCACGATCAGGTGCCGTTGAGAATGGACCCGCGCCCGTTACGCTCGCGGCAATTCGATGCGGATGGTCGTGCCTGCGGCGCACTCCAGCAGTTGCACGCTGCCGTGATGCCTGCGCACGACCTGTTCGACGATGGACAGGCCCAGGCCGGTGCCCTCGCCGTTGCGAAGCTGCGAGAACCGGCGGAACGCGGCCTCCGACCGGTCTGCGGGAATGCCGATCCCGTCGTCCTGCACGGTGACCGCGACGCCCGCATCGCTCAGCGCGGTCCTGACGGTGATCCGGGTCATCCCGTCGCCGCCATGGCGCAGCGCGTTGTCCACGAGGTTGGTCATCGCCTCGCCGATCAGGACCGGGTCTGCCTCGACTGGCAGAGGCTCGGCGGAGCGCTCCAGCGAAAAGTCGAGGTCACGCATCAGGGCGGCGGGCGCCAGCGCCTGACATGCCTCTTCGATGACATCGTTCAGGTCGAACCGCTGCCATGTGTCGGTGTCGCCGTAGCGCAGGCGTTCGAGCTGAAGCAGCTGATTGGTCAGACGCGCCGAGGAACGCGCCGCCGCGATCAGCTCTGCCTGCCGGGCGGCGCGCTCGGTCTCGTCGGTGACATCCGGAAGGGTCTCTGCCAGCGCCATCAGGGCGGCCGCGGGATTGCGCAGCTGGTGCGCGGCATCCGAGATGAAGACCTGGTGCGCCTCGATGCTGTCCTGCACCTGCCCGAACAGGCGGTTGAGCGTGGCGACCACCCCTGCGACCTCCTTGGGCACCGGGCGCCGGATCCGGCCCAGATCGTCCGGTGAGCGTCTGCGGATCGCCTCCTGCAGGTCGTTGAGAGGCCGCAGCCCGACCTGAACCCCGAACCAGATCAACAGCGCCAGCGCCGCCATCAGCCCGGCCATCAGGCCGATGGCCCGCAGAGCCAGCTCCTGCGCGAACCCCTGGCGGTCGCTCACACGCTGCCAGACGGTCACCACGGTTTCGCCCGAGAGGTTGGCGATGGTGCGGGTCTCGGTCATCCGCAGCACGCGCATCTTTTCGCCCCGGTAATCGGCCATATAGTAGCTGGGAAGATCGCTTTGCAGGGCGGCGCCGGCGCGCGGAGGATAGGCATAGCCCGTGACGTAATACCCCCCCGGCCCGGTGACGTGATAAAAGATTTCCCCGCCCCCGGCATCCGAGATGAAGCTGCGGGTGCTGGGCGACAGGGCATCGCCGTCCGAAATCGCCACGTCCCGCGAAATGGCCAGCGCCGCGGCCAGAAGGCTGCGGTCGAACAGTTCTTCAGAGGTTTCCTGCGCGGCATGGAACCGCCAGATCCCCAGCAGGATGGATACGGCGAACAACGGCGGCAGGATCACCAGGAACAGCCTGAGCCGCAGCGAGATCGCCCTTCGCGGCGTCGTCCTGCGCCGACTAGCCGACATTGACGTCCAGCATGTAACCCAGCCCGCGCGCCGTCTTGATCCGGATGCCGAACGGTTCGAGCCGCTTGCGCAGCCGCGAGACATGCGGCTCGATCGCGGTTTCGTCGGTGTCCGACCCCGTGCCGTAGACATGGCTGATCAGCTGCGCCTTGGACACGATGCGCCCGCTGCGTTCCAGCAGGCATTCCAGCGTCGCGATCTCCTTTCGGGGGATGTCGAGCGGCGTCCCGTCCTGGAAGAGCTGCCGGGCGTTGCGGTCGAAGATCAGCGCCCCCAGCCTCTCGCGCGCCGCAAATTCCAGGTCCTTGCGCCGGGCCATGGCGCGCAGGCGGGCCTCGAGCTCGTCCATCTCGAACGGCTTGGTCAGGTAATCGTCCGCCCCCGCATCCAGCCCAGCCACACGTTCCGCCGTCTCGGACCGCGCGGTCAAAAGGATCACCGGGGTGCCGTCGCCGCGGCGACGCATGGCGCGCAGAACGGCAAGGCCGTCCATGTGCGGCAGGTTCAGATCAAGTACCACCAGATCCGCCCCCTCCTGCGCAAGGAAGGCATCCGCCTCGGCGCCGTCATTCAGCAGATCGACGGAGTGGCCACGATCCCGCAAACGGAACGCGATCCCGTGCGCCAGGGCCTCGTTGTCTTCGATGACGGCAATTCGCATGAGATGCCTTTATCGGGATGCGCAAGTTTCACGCAAGGTTTGTACAGCATGTTGCTGCCGTTGGAGGAGGGAATCATTCCCTTGCACAAATAACGCTTTCAGCGTCGGGCGCCTGTCCGGCGTAAAAAGGTCTACGGGAGGATACCAATGACCATCAAGACCCTTGCCGCCTCGGTTGCAGCCCTCGCCCTTCTGAGCGGCCCGGCGCTGGCCGAAGTCGACTTTTCCGGAAAGACGATCGAATGGGTGATCCCGTTCTCGGAAACCGGCGGATCGGCCAAGTGGGCGAACTTCTTCGCTCCGCTTCTGTCCCAGGAGCTGCCCGGCAACCCGACCGTCGTGGTGAAATTCATGCCCGGTGCGGGATCGACCAAAGGGGCCAACTGGTTCCAGGAACAGGAGCACAAGGACGGCACGATGCTGTTCGGCTCGTCCGGGTCGACCCAGTTCCCCTACCTGCTCGACGATCCGCGCGTGCGCTACGACTACAACGACTGGATCCCGGTCATGGCGACCGGCACCGGCGGCGTCGCCTACCTGAACCCGGAAGACGGGGCAAAGTTCGACGGCTCGGCGAACGGGCTTCAGGATGTCGACCTGATCTTCGGCTCGCAGGGGGCCACCGGGCTCGACCTGGTGCCGCTGCTGGCGTGGAAACTGCTGGGCATGAACGTGGAGCCGGTGTTCGGCATCAAGGGCCGCGGTGACGGCCGCCTGATGTTCGAGCGCGGCGAGGCGACCATCGACTACCAGACCTCGTCCGGCTACCTGTCCGGCGCCGCCGATCTGGTCGCGGCCGGCACCGCCGTGCCGATGATGAGCTGGGGTGCTCTGGACGAAGATGGCAACATCGTGCGCGATCCCACCTTCCCGGACATGCCGTCCTTCAAGGAGGTCTGCGCCGCCACCGACGGCTGCGAGACCGAAGGCGTGGCCTGGGAAGCGTGGAAGGCCTTCTTCATCTCGGGCTACCCGTCGCAGAAGATCGCCTTCCTGCCCAAGGGCAGCCCGCAGGACGTGATCGACACCTATGTCGCGGCCTTCGAAGCCGTGCGCGCACGCCCCGACTTTGCCGAGATTTCGTCGAACGAAGTGGGTGAATACCCGATGTTCGTCGGCGAGGGTGCGGCGAAGGCCACCAAGGAGGCGACCACAGTGACCCCCGAGGCCAAGGCCTATGTCATCGACTGGCTCAAGGACTCCTACGGCGTGACGATCAAGTAATCGAAACGCCAGCGGGCCCTCTTCTCCTCCCCCGGGGGCCCGCAACCTTTCTTCTTTTCTGAACATTCAACCGAAAGAACGGTGCGATGGATCTCTTCGCGACCGCCCTGCCGGCGCTTGCCGACGCATGGGCGCTTATCCTGCAACCTTTGGTCCTGGGCTATCTGGTCCTGGGCGTGGTCATGGGGCTTGCGGTCGGCGTGTTCCCCGGCCTCGGCGGCATCGCCGGGCTGTCGCTGCTGCTGCCCTTCATGTTCGGCATGGAACCCGTGCTGGGTCTTGCGCTGATGATCGGCATGGTGGCCGTGGTGCCAACCTCGGACACGTTCTCTTCCGTGCTCATGGGCATTCCGGGCTCGTCCGCATCCCAGGCCACCGTGCTCGACGGCTTTCCGCTGGCGCGCAAGGGTCAGGCGGCGCGGGCGCTGTCGGCGGCCTTCACCGCCTCGCTTTTCGGTGGTCTCGTCGGCGCGGTTTTCCTGACATTGTTCATCGTGGTCGCGCGCCCTCTGGTTCTGGCCTTCGGCCTGCCGGAAATGCTGATGATCTCGATCCTCGGCCTGTCCATGGTGGCCGTGCTCGCAGGGCGCGTTGCGCTGAAGGGTCTCGCGGCGGCGGGTCTCGGGATGCTGATCGGTACCATCGGCGTGGCCGATGCGGGCGGCTCGTTGCGCATGGCCAGCTATGACTTCCCCTACCTGACGGACGGGCTGCAGCTGGTGATCGTGGGCCTGGGTATCTTTGCCGTGCCCGAGATCGTGTCCCTGCTGAGGCAGGACCGTTCCATCGCCAAGGATGCCGCCCTCGGGGCCGGCTGGATGGACGGCGTACGCGATTGGTTCGCCAACAAGTGGCTGTCGGTGCGCTGCTCGCTGATCGGCGTCGTGGTGGGGGTGATCCCCGGCCTCGGCGGCTCGGTCGTGGACTGGATCGCCTACGGCCACGCTGTCCAGACCACGAAGGACAAGTCGCAATTCGGCAAGGGCGAGATCCGCGGCGTGATCGGGCCGGAAAGCTCGAACAACGCCAAGGAGGGCGGCGGGCTGGTTCCGACGCTGCTGTTCGGCATTCCCGGTTCGGGCTCGATGGCAATCTTCATCGGTGCCATCGCCCTGCTGGGATCGGGCGACATCGAGGTCGGCCCCGCCATGCTGCGTGACAACCTCGACATCACCTATTCCATCGTCTGGCTGCTGGCGCTGGCCAATGTCGTCGGCACGCTTCTGTGCATCGGCGTCTCGGGCGGCATCGCCAAGCTGACCACCATCCGCTTCACCTACCTCGCGCCGTTCCTGTTCATGCTGATCGCCTTCGCGGCCTTCCAGTCGGGGCAGAACTTCGAGGACATCCTCGCCCTCTTCGCCATCGGCCTGATCGGCATCTTCCTGCGCCGCTTCGACTGGTCGCGCCCGGCCTTCCTGATCGGCTTCGTGCTGTCCAACCCGGTCGAGAAATTCTCGAATCAGGCGTTCCAGATCGCGTCGTTCCGGTTCCGCAAGTCGTTCGAGGACGGGATGGACTACATCTTCTCGCCGATCGTCATCGCCCTGCTGATCATCACGGTCGTCTCGGTGGTGCTGGGTCTTCGGCAGGCCAAGACCATCATGGCCGAGGGCGACGTGCAGTCGGGCTCCAAGCGCGCACCGATTGTCTTCCTGATGGTCATCATGGCCTATGTCTTGGCCGCCCTGATCAACGCCAACGCGATCCCCGATTACAACATGACGGACAAGATCGTGCCGCTGGTGATCGGAGGCATCACGCTGGCCGCCCTGCTGATCCTGCTGGTGCAGATGATCCTGCGCCCCGAGGGCGACACGATCTTCGCCGACAAGGAATCCTCGGGCGAGGATGCCGATGCGCCCTACGGGCTGTGGGGCACGCTGGCCTGGTTCGCGGGTCTGATCGCGGCGACGTATTTCGTCGGCTTCATCCTCGCGCTGGCCGGCTTCCTCGTCATCTTCCTGAGGGTGCGCGCCCAGGCTCCCTGGCCCAAGACGCTGATCCTCACGGCCTGCGGCCTCGCGCTGATGTGCGTGATGGCGGGTGCCCTCAACCGCGACTTCCCGCCGGGTCTTCTGCAACACGCGGTCGATCTGCCCTGGCCGCTGCACTGACCGTCCGGAGACACTGACATGACACAGACCGGCATTCCCTTTGTCTTCATGCGCGGCGGCACCTCTCGCGGGCCGTACTTCAATCGAGCCGACCTGCCCGAGGACCGCGAGTCTCTGGCCGAGGTGCTGATGGCGGCGCTTGGCGCGGGCCACGCGATCAACATCGACGGCATCGGCGGCGGTGTCGCCGTGACCACCAAGGTCGCGATGCTGTCGCGCTCCGACGACGACTGGGCGGACATCGACTATTTCTTCGCCCAGGTTTCGGTCGAGGATCGGCTGGTCGCCTCCACGCCGACCTGCGGCACCATCCTGTCGGGCGCCTGCCCGGCGGCGATCGAGATGGGTCTCGTCACCCCCAGCGGCGACGAGACCGAGATCCGCATCCGGGCCGTGAACACCGGGGCGCGGGTGCTGGCGCGGGTGCAGACCCCGGGCGGCGCGCTGCGCTATGACGGTGACACGACCATCGCCGGCGTGCCGGGCACCGCCGCCCCCATCGCGCTCAGCTTCATGGGCGTGGTCGGGTCCTCGACCGGGGCGTTCCTGCCCACCGGCAACCTGCGCGACCGTTTCGATGGCATCGACGTCACCTGCATGGACGTGGCGATGCCCATGGTCATCGCCCGCGCCGCCGATTTCGGCCTCACGGGCTACGAGACCGTGCAGGAACTAGACGAGAACCGCGACTTCTTCGCCCGCATGGAGGCGGTGCGCCTTCAGGCGGGCGCCGCCATGGGCATGGGCGACGTGTCGAAATCGGTCACGCCGAAGTTCGGCCTGCTGGCCCCGGCGCGGGACGGCGGCACGATCTGCACGCGCTATTTCATGCCCTGGACCACGCATCCGTCGATGGCGGTCACGGGATCGCAATGCCTTGCCTCCTGCGCGCTGACGCCGGGCACGGTCGCGGACGGGCTGCTGGAGCGGCCCACCGAAAGCCCGGCGAATGTGGTCTTGGAACACGCCTCCGGCACCATCGAGGTACTGGTGGATTTCGAGATGAACAACCACTTCACTCTCAATTCCGCCGGGCTGCTGCGCACCGCGCGCAAGCTGGCGGACGGGCATGTCTACGTGCCCGCCTCTGTCTGGAAAGGCCAGTAACATGCCGATGATGAACCTGCTCGTCGCCTTTAACGGCTCCGAAGGCTCGGTTGCCGCGCTGCGCTATGCCGCCGTGCTGGCCGACCGGCTCGGCGCGCATGTCACCGCGATGCTGGCGCACACCGCCCACGATGTCATCGACAAGCGCTCGCGCTGGATTCCCAAGGAAGCGCGCGCGCTGCTCGACGAGGTCGGCGCCAACGTCCTGCGCGAGATCGAGGCCACGTTCGAAACCGAACGCACTGCCCTGGGTTTGACCAACACGCTTCAGCTGAGGGAGGTGAAAGGGCGCGTCGATACCGTTCTGTCCGAGGCGGCCCGGCATTACGACATGCTCATTGTCGGCAACCACGCGGAGACCGACGACGAACACGTGACCCTGCACCCCGACCGCATCGCGCTGATGTCGGGGCGCCCGGTGATCGTGGTCCCGGCTGGCTACGAGGGCGATGGCCGCCTGACCCACGCGGCCCTTGCCTGGGACGGCGGCCGCGCCGCCGCGCGCGCCCTGTCCGACAGCCTGCGCCTGCTCGAGGACGCAGGACGGGTCAGCGTGCTGACCGTGGGGCCGCGAGCGAGTTGGCCGATCGAGGACCTGATGACCCACCTTTGCCGCCACGGGGTCGACGCCGTCCACGAGGAATGGCCCACCTCGCATCCCGTGGCCCCCACCTTGCTGAGCTGGTGCAAGAAGCACCGCCCGTCGCTGCTGGTTCTGGGGGCCTTCGAACATTCCAAGTTCCGCGAGGATCTGCTGGGCGGTGTTACCTCCGAGGTGCTGTCCCAGATCGACATCCCCGTCCTGCTGTCCCATTGAGGAGCCCGTGATGAACGCTTTCGAGAAACTGGCCCAGATGCGCCGCGACCTGGAAGAGATCCGCAGGGAGCTGACGCAGCCCAACCCCTCCGAGCAGATCACCGAGGCCGACCGTGCGATCCTGCATGACCGCGTGAGCCGGGCGATCAAGGCGCTGTCCCCGCACGGCTGAGCCCGCTGCATGACGGTGCGTATCCGTGACGAGTGGTTCGACACGCTGCGCGGGGTGCCCTGCTTCCGCCGGCTCGACGGCCATGAGGAGACGGTCCGGACCGATGCCGCCCCCGGCGAGGCGACGCTTGCCGCGCGTCTTGCCGGGGCCGGTTGCGTCGTGCTCTTCCGCGAGCGCACGCGCCTCACGCCCAGCCTGCTATAGCGGCTGCCGGATCTGCGGCTGATCCCGCAGCGCAGCGTCTGGCCGCATGTGGATGTCGCGGCCTGCACCGACGGGGGCGTGCTGCTGTGGTCCAAAACCGGCGCGCACGGCGCGAATAATGCTACGGCAGAGCAGACCGTTGCCCTGATCCTTGCCGCCGCCAGCGACCGCAGCAGATGGCCGGCGCCACGGCGGGCAATTGGCAGACCGGCGTCGGGCGCACGCTGCGCGGCTGGACGCTGGGGCTTTGCGGTGGGGCTTTGCGGTTACGGGCGGATCGGCCGGGCGGTGGCGGGCTACGCCTGCACCTCGGGTGCGCCGATCCACATGGTCAATCCTTCCGTCTGCCGGCGATGAGCCCGGCCACGATCGGGGCGCCGACGATCACGATGACGATGCGCGTCAGATGGTGGGTGATGACAAAGCCCAGATCGGCGCCCGTCACGATGGCCAGGACCGTCATCTCGGCCTGACCGCCCGGCGCGAAGGCCAGGTAGGCGGCCACCGGATCGCCCAGCCCCATCCACGAGACGATGCCCGAGAACACCGCCGCCAGCAGCGCCAGAACCACCACATAGGCGATGCCCGCCGCCACGACACGGGTCAGCTCGCGCAGGGTCACGCCGAGAAAGTGCACCCCGATGCCGCAGCCGATGAAGAACTGCGCCGCGAGGATCGCCTCGGCCGGCGGGCGGAAGTGGATCACCCCGGACAGCGACAGCGCCGCCGTGACGATCATCGGCCCCAGGATCGACGCGCCGAAGAGGCCGATGCGCTCTCCGCCCTTCCAGCCGATCCACGCGGCGGCGACCATGATCAGCAGCTCGTGCCACGGCAGATCCGCGACAGGACTGCCGATCGGGTTGGTCAGCGGCGCGCCGTAGAAATGGCCCAGGATGAAGGGCGCCAGCGTCACGATGATCAGCACCCGCGTCGCGTGCACCAGCGACAGCACCCTGGGGTTGGCTCCGGCCTCGGTGCCGAAGATCACCATGTCCTGAAGCCCCCCCGGCATCGCCGCATAGTAGGCGGTGGGTCCGTCGAAGCCCCAGAGCCTGCGAAAGAACGGCACGCCGATCAGCGCGATGGCCGCGATGAAAAGCGGGATCAGCGCGACGGACGCCGCCATGCGCGGCAACTCGGCGATGACCGCCGGCGTGATCGACGCCCCGACCGCCACCCCGAGGATGGTGCGCGCCGCGACGGACACCTGCCCGAATCCTCTGAGCGGGACATGCGCGAGCGCCCCCGCGAGGCAGAACGTCATCGGCCCGAACAGGAAGGGCAGCGGCAGCCCGAGCAGCCAGAACAGGCCCGTCCCCGCCGCCGCGAGGGCGAATGTCAGACCCCGCTGCCATGCCGTTCGAGTGAATAAATGTTTGCGCAAACCTGCCTCCTGCCTCCCTTGACGCCTTCATGAATACTCTTGTATCCACGTGGATACAATAGCAACGGGAGAATCGCGTGACGACCGAAGATGACAGCCCCCCGCAGGGCAACGCGGCCTATGCGCGCCTGATTGCCGAACTGCGCGACGGGCGTCTGAACCCGGGCGACCGCCTGCGCGAGACCGACCTTGCGGAACGGCTCGGCATGTCCCGCACCCCGATCCGCGAGGCGATCCGTCAACTCGAGGCGGATGGCGTCGTCACCCACGTTCCCCGCCAGGGCGCCTGCATCCGCACACTCGATTACGCCGAGGTGATGGAGCTTTACGAGATGCGCGCCGTGCTCGAAGGGACAGCCGCGCGGCTGGCCGCGCGGGCCGCTTCGGACATCGAGATCGAAGAGCTGGCGGACATGAACCAGCAGATGGCGCAGCTTGGCGACGCGCCGGATGCCTTCGTGCTGAACCGGCAGTTCCATGCCGCGCTGCTGGACGCGGCCAAGAACCGGTTCCTCGCCCGGTCGATCCACGTTCTGCAAAAGGCGCTGATGATCCTCGGCCCGACCACGCTGACCGAACCGGACCGCGCCGCGAAGGCGGTCGAGGAACATTTCGGCGTGCTCGACGCCATCAAAGCGCGGGATGGCGCGCTCGCCGAAGCCGCCATGCGCGCCCATATCGAAGCGGCACAGCGCGTGCGCGTCCGCGCCCTTCGTGCCCTGCCGACACGTTCCCCTGGATATGACGGAGATCTCCTGTGACCCTCCCTGTTTCAAGCCCCGACATACTCGTCGTCGGCGGCGGCAATGCGGCGCTCTGCGCTGCCATCACCGCCGCAGAGGCGGGTGCCCGCGTCCTGATCCTGGAAACTGCGCCGAAGCCCTATCGGGGTGGCAATTCCCGCCACACGCGCAACTTCCGGTGCATGCACCACGGCCCCCTGGGGCCGCTGGTCGACAGCTATACCGAAGAGGAATACCTCGCCGACCTGCTGAAGGTCACCGGCGGCAAGACCAATGAAGGGCTCGCCCGGCTGGCGATCCGCACCTCCGAGGAATGCCTGCCCTGGATGGAGGCGCATGGCGTGCGCTTTCAGCCGTCGCTGTCGGGCACGCTGTCGCTGGCACGCACCAACGCCTTCTTCCTCGGCGGCGGCAAGAGCCTGGTGAACGCCTATTACCGCACAGCCAACGCCCTTGGCGTCGAGGTGAAATACGAGGCGGCCGTCACCCATCTGGAGCTGGTCGACGGGCGGATCGAATATGTCGAGTACAGCCAGGGCGGAGAGACCCACCGCCTGACGCCGAAATCGGTCGTCGTGGCCTCGGGCGGCTTTCAGGCCGATACCGACTGGCTTGCCCGCGCCTGGGGCCCGGCGGCGAAGAACTTCCTCATTCGCGGCACCCGCTACAATCGCGGCGTCGTGCTGGCCGACCTGCTGGATCAGGACATCGAGCAGGTGGGCGACCCGACGCAATGTCACGCGGTGGCCATCGACGGGCGCGCGCCCAAGTTCGACGGCGGCATCGTCACCCGCCTTGACTGCGTGCCCTTCTCGATCGTGGTCAACAAGGACGCCCAGCGGTTCTATGACGAAGGCGAGGATGTCTGGCCCAAACGCTACGCGATTTGGGGGCGCCTCGTCGCAGCCCAGCCGGACCAGGTGGGCTATGTGATCATCGACGCCAAGTCGCTCAATCTGTTCATGCCCTCGGTCTTCCCGCCGATCAAGGCCGACACGCTCGAGGAGCTGGCCGGCAAGATGGGGCTGCCCGCCGACGCGCTGGCGAAGACCGTGGCCGAGTTCAACGCGGCCTGCGGCGACACCTCGAACTTCCATCCCACCGAACTCGACGGCGTCAGCACCACCGGCCTCACCCCGCCCAAAACCAACTGGGCCCGTCCGATCACCGAAGCGCCGTTCTACGGCTATTCGCTGCGCACCGGCGTGACCTTCACCTATCTCGGGCTGAAGGTCGACGAGAATGCGCAATGCTCCATCGGCAACCGCCCCGTGTCCAACCTTTGGGCGGCGGGCGAAACCATGGCCGGGTCGATCCTTGGCCAAGGCTACCTCGCCGGTTTCGGCATGACCATCGGCACCGTCTTCGGACGCATCGCAGGCAAGGAGGCCGCGGCATATGCAAATGCAAACTGATCTGCTCCAGGAGGCCCGCCGCCAGGCCGAAATCTGCAACGCCTGCCGCTATTGCGAGGGCTATTGCTCGGTCTTCCCGGCGCTGCACGCGGAACGCGCCTTTTCCGATGGCGACCTGACGCAGCTGGCCAACCTGTGCCACAACTGCCGGGGATGCTATTACGCCTGCCAGTATACCGCCCCGCACGAGTTCGACCTGAATCTGCCGCAGGCGCTGGCCAACGTGCGCCAGGACAGCTGGGAAGAGCTTGCTTTCCCGAAGGCTGCGGGCAAGGCCTTCCAGAAGAACGGCCTGCTGATCGCGCTTGCGACGGCGATCGGCTTTGCGCTGCTGTTCTGGGCGGCGAAGGCTCTGGCGAGCCAGGGCGGCGAAGGCTTTTACGCGGTGCTGTCGCACAACGCGATGGTGGCCATCTTCCTGCCCGCCTTCCTGTTCCCGCTGCTCAGCATCGGGGTGAGCCTGAGACGCTACTGGCACCGGGTCGAGGCGCGCCCGCTGAAGCTGGCGCATCTGGTGCAGGCCGTCCGGGAGGCCGCCAACATGAAGAACCTCAAGGGCGGCCACGGCGACGGCTGCAATTTCGAGGACGAAGACCGTTTCACCCACGCCCGCCGCGCCGTGCACCAGGCGGTGATGTACGGCTTCCTGCTGTGCTTTGCCTCGACCAGCGTGGCCACGGTGATGCATTATGCGCTGAACATGCCCGCGCCTTACGGCCTGTTTTCGCTGCCGAAACTGCTGGGCCTGACCGGCGGGCTGCTGCTGGTGGTTGGGTGTTTCGAGATGGTCAGGCTCAAGCTGCGCTCCGAGCGCAAGCTTGGCGCGAGCGGTGCCTTCGGCGGCGAGATCGCCTTTGTCGGGCTGCTGGGGTTCGTCGGCCTGAGCGGGCTGGTGCTTTATGCGATGGGCCAGACCGCGGCCATGCCTTCACTTCTTGCGATCCATCTGGGTGCGGTGCTGGCCTTCTTCCTGCTGATGCCCTTCACAAAGATGGCACATGGCTTCTACAGGCTCGCCGCCCTCGCGGCCGATGCACAAAGAAAGGGATAAACCCGGTAGCTCGTACTTTGTTGTGTGAGGCGATGCCGCCCCGGGTGCGGCCGCCTTCCTCGTGCCCGGCGCCGAGGGCGTTCTTTCCCGTCAGGGCGATCGGCCTGAGGAGGGTCTCCACGGCATCACCTGCACCTTGTCAGCGAACAGCGGGTCGGTCGGGAGCGCGCTGGCAGAGCATTGCCGTGCCAGCGCGTTTTCCTAGGAGGAGTTGCAGCGGCGAGTCGCTCTCCATAGCGCAGAAGGTCTCAAGCGCCTCACCGTCACCCCCAGACAGAGGCAAGTTGATTAAAAAGCGCTGCAACAACCGGCGAGGAGCGTCGCGACTCCGCCGACAGCATTACCAGGCAAGCGGGGACACTGTGGGTTTCACAAATGCTGAGGCCGCAGGATATCTGTTGGGCGCGCGCGATGGATTCCCGGCACAGGCACAGACCGACCCCGGCGCGCACCATTTCCAGCATCGACGCCTCATGATCGACCAGGGCAACCACGTTTTGCGCGCAGCCGTGTTCCGAAAAAATCCTTCGCAGCAGCCGATTGTGGACGGAGGCCGTACTTGTGCCGATCCACGGCAGCTTGGCCAAGTCGCGCCAGTCTGCGTTCGACACCTTGGTTTCCCACCCTGCGGGCGCGATGATACGATAATCGAACATGACGAGAACGCGTGACCGCATGCGCTCAGCCGAGACGAGCGCGTCGACCGCTTCCGGTGCTGTAAGGTAAAATCCGGCGTCAATCTGGCCCCGCCTCAGCTTTTCAAGAATTTCACCGCTAATGCCATGGACCAATTCCGTGGTGATGCCGGGATGTGCTTCGCCCAGTTGGTTCAGCAGAGGCCCGAGCCGTATGAACTCCGGATCGACGATCGTGCCGATGCGTAGCGCGCCTGAGATCTGACCGATCTGCCTGCTGGCACTTTGACGGAACTCCGCCATCGCCGACAGAACGCTCTCTGCCTTGGGCAAGAGGGCCGCGCCGTCGCGGGTCAGCTCAACGCCGTGGGGGGTCCGCTTAAAAAAGCTGACGCCGGTCTCTTCGCCCAGCCGCTTGATCTGGTGGCTGATCGCAGGCTGAGTGAGATTCAGGACCTCCGCCGCACGCGAGACGCTCCCCTCCCGCGCGACGGTTACGAAGGCTAGAATACTGTTGAGGCTGGTGAATCTCTGCATATTACAGATACTAATATCAGTCAGAGAGTTATGTCATTTGGAATGTTTTTGGACTCTGTCTAGAAAGTAAGGCGCTGATGGGTTGGGAGGCCGCGTTGCCCGAAGGGATGGACGCCGCGGACGCTGCGCGAGATGGCTCTCCTTCGCCCGGCACATAGGGGAGAGGACATGGCCGCGAGCACGACAAACTTCGACTTCATCGTCATCGGAGGCGGGTCTGCCGGATGCCTCTTGGCCAATCGACTCAGCGCCGAACCGGGCAACCGGGTCCTGTTGCTGGAGGCTGGCAAGCCGGACAACTACGCTTGGATCCATGTGCCTGTCGGATATCTCTACTGCATTGGCAACCCTCGCACCGACTGGATGTACAACACCGAGGCCGACCAGGGTTTGAACGGCCGCAGCCTGCGCTATCCCCGCGGCAAGACCCTCGGCGGATGTTCGTCGATCAACGGCATGATCTACATGCGCGGCCAGGCGCGCGATTACGACAATTGGGCCGAGCTGACCGGTGAAGAGGACTGGTCGTGGAATGGCGCGCTGCGCGATTTCATGGCGCATGAGGATCACTACAAGCTGGACCATGGCGCCGATCCTCAAGTGGGCGACAATGAACGCTTTTCCGACATGCATGGACATGGCGGCGAGTGGCGTGTCGAAAAACAGCGTTTGCGCTGGGACATTCTCGACAGTTTCGCCGATGCTGCGGTGCAGGCGGGGATCGAGAAGACAGACGATTTCAACAGCGGTGACAATTCGGGCGTCGGTTACTTCGATGTCAACCAGCGGTCGGGCTGGCGCTGGAACACCTCCAAGGCGTTCCTGAAACCGGCGAAGCAACGGCGGAACCTGACGGTCTGGACAGAGGCCCAGGTCGAAAATCTGCTCTTCGAGACGGATGCCGACGGCGGGGTGAGGTGCTCCGGCGCGCTGGTCCATCACAAGGGCAGGGCGCTCAGCGTGACGGCCCGACGCGAGACGATCGTGTCGGCCGGGGCGATCAATTCGCCGCAGATCCTCCAGCTCTCGGGGATCGGTCCCGCGGAGGTGCTGCGCGAGCACGGCATCAAGGTTCTGCGAGATGCTCCCGTCGGCGAAAACCTGCAAGATCACCTGCAGATCCGCGCGGTCTACAAAGTCAATGGCACGCGAACGCTCAACGCACTCGCCAGCACCCTTTTCGGCAAGGCGGCGATAGGCGCGGAATATGCTTTCAAGCGCTCTGGCCCAATGAGCATGGCGCCGAGCCAGCTCGGCGCGTTCACCCGATCTGACAAGACGCGGCCCCACGCGAACCTCGAGTATCACGTTCAGCCGCTCAGCCTCGACGCCTTTGGGGAGCCGCTGCACGCCTTTCCAGCGATGACGGTCAGCGTCTGCAACCTCAACCCGAGCAGCAGGGGAAGCGTGCGCATCGGCTCTGCCAGCTTCCGCGATGCGCCGAAGATTTCGCCGAACTATCTGGCCACCGAAGATGACCGAAAGGTGGCCGCCGACAGTCTGCGACAGGTCCGCCGCATCATGTCGCAGCCTGCTTTGGCGAACTACAAGCCCGAGGAATTCAAGCCTGGCATTCAGTACCAGAGCGACGAGGAGCTAGCCAAGCTGGCCGGGGACATCGCCAACACGATTTTCCATCCGGTCGGTACCGTGAAAATGGGGAGCAAGGATGACGACACCGCCGTTCTGGATCCGCACCTGCGGGTCAAGGGAGTGGCGGGGCTGCGGGTCGTCGATGCCAGCATTATGCCGGAGATCACGAGCGGCAACACCAACTCTCCGACGCTGATGATCGCCGAGAAGGCGGCACGCTGGATCTTGGCCGGACAATGACACGCGCGTCCCATCTTGGAGGAACCATGCGCACATCCTTCTCAAATCTGCCTCTCACCGGGGTGAAAGTTGTGGATTTCGGGCAGTACATCGCCGGACCCGCCGTGGCGATGCTTCTGGGCGATCTGGGCGCGACGGTCGTGCATATCGACCCGCCGGGAGGCCCCATGTGGGACAGTCCGGCCAACGCGACCCTGATGCGCAACAAGCTGATCGTGAAGCTTGACCTCAAGTCCGACGACGGCCTGGCCAAGGCGCGCGCGCTGTGCGCCGAGGCGGACATTCTTGTCGAGAATTTCCGACCTGGCAAACTCGCCGCGCTGGGTATCGACTTTGCGGCCATGCGCGAGGAGCGACCTGAACTCATCACGGTGTCCATTCCTGGCTTTGCGTCCAACGATCTTGAACGCCGCGAGCAGCGCGCGTTCGAAAGTGTCGTCGCGGCCAGTTCCGGCGTATTTACGGACATGGGGCTCAACCGCGTGTTGATGGGTCTCAATCCTTCCTTCTCGCCATTGCCTCTCTCGTCTGCCTACGCATCGCAGATTGCGGCGTCGGCAACTGTACTTGCGCTGCAATCGCGACAGTTGACCGGCCTCGGCGACCAGATCGAGGTGCCGCTGGCGGCGGCGGTGATGGAGGGGCTTTGCTATAATTCCATCAAGGTCTCCGACATGCCGGCGCGCTACCTGACCCAGCGCGAGATCGAAATCGAACGGCGCCGCGTCGAAGGTCTGCCGATGAACGTGTCGTACCAGGACCTGCAGGAGCTGCTCGACCCGTTCTTCCGCAGCTACATGTGCAAGGATGGACGTGGGTTCTATGTCGTCTGCCCCAGCCATAAGAACCACGCCCGACGCTGCCTCGAGGTGCTTGGCCTTTATGACGAGATGATCGAGGAGGGTCTTCAGGAAGAAGACGACACCTACAAGCCCCAGTCGGAATGGAAGTCCGATACATCGCTCGGGGTCTACCCCATGCCGAAGCTCTGGGCCGACAAGATCGCCGCGCGGATGAAAGAGGTGTTCATGACCCGCACCTCGCATGAATGGAAGCGCATGTTCGGTCGAGCGGGAATCCCCGGCGCGCCGCAGCGCTGGCTGCAGGAGTGGATCAACGACGAATATGCCGAGACGTCCGGCCTGATGATTGACGTCTGGGATCCGGAGTACGGCGAGATGATTCAGCCCGGTCCGGTGGTCTGGATGGAAGAGAGCGGCGAAGAGGCACTGAGCCCCGCCCCGCGCCGCTGGGTGGAGTTCGACGAGGCGCTGAAGGCCCTGAAAAAGCTGCGTACCGAGATTCCGGATGTGGAAGATGGCATCGAGCAGGAAGGCTGGTTGTCGGGGGTTCGCGTTCTGGACATGTGCAATGTCATCGCGGGCCCGCATTCGGCCAGCTATCTCGCGCGGTTCGGCGCCGAGGTGATCAAAATCGACCCGGCCACGCCGCTCTACGACAGCTGGAACACGGTGGTCTACGGGCTTAGCCAGGGGCGGGGGAAGAAGTCGATCCTTGCCGACGTGAAATCCGAGCACGGCCGCAAGGTCTTCGAAGACCTGGTGAAATCGGTCGACGTGATCTTCTGGAACGCGCCGGACAGCCAGATTAAGCGCATGGGCCTCGACGCCGACAGTCTGCGCAAGCTGAACCCCGAGGCGATCTTCTGCAAGCTGGATTGTTTCAGCGGCGTGCGGCGCGGAACGCGCACTGATTACATCGGCTATGACGACCTCGTGCAGGCGATCACAGGGATCATGCTGCGGTTTGGCGGCGCAATGGATCGGCCCGAAGAGCATGCCCACGTTGGCACGATCGACGTGATGTGCGGTTTCGGCGGTGCTCTGGCGGTCGCTGCTGCCCTCTATCAGAAGAATCGCTTTGGCCGTATCGGGCGCGGGCGGACGTCGCTCTCTGCCAACAGCGGGCTGTTGCAGGTGCCTTTCGCTTATGACTTCCGGGGCAGGGGGCTCTTCGATGAACCCTCGGGGCCAGAGGCCAACGGTTACGACTCTCTCAGTCGTTTCTACAGCACGGCCTCCGGCGTCTATATCCTGCTGTGTGCCTATGAAAGCGACCTGCCGCGATTCCGGAATGTCGAAGACTTGTCCGACCTCCCCGACCTTGCGGAAGAGGATCGCGCAGCCTACCTGGCAGGTGCATTCCAGATGCATCCCGCCACGGAGTGGATCGCGCGCCTGCGTGCGGCAGACATCGGCTGTGCGCTCTGCAACAACATCGACGCTCTTCGCTCCGAGAATATGCGGGAGCCGGACGGTACGCCCGGCACCGAGCGGGGCAGCTATTCGTTTTCGCAGTACGTTGACCACCCCAGCGGGCACGAGGTGATCCAGCTTGATCCCTACGCGGTGCGCCCGACGCGCGGGAAGGTCTTTGCCCTCTCGCCGACGGAGAAGTTCGGCTCGTCCACCCGAGCCATCCTGAGCGAGCTGGGTTACTCCGACGCGGCCATCGAAAGGATGCTGAAATCCGGACAGCTCAGCGAAAGCTGGAGCGCGGAGTACCTTCCCAGCTGAGGGCAGATCAGGGCGGGCAGAAATGCCCGCCCAACCCATGCAGCGCGCCGCAGTTCATCGCAGGGTCCGGGCGGCTCTGTTGCACAATTCGGCGGCTGACCAAGGCATCCTTGTCCCCGGACGCTCTTATCCCGCGGCTTCCGTGACAGGTCTCGCGGCGGGCGGCGCCATGGCGATCGAACCGTCTGATTCCACGCCATGTTCGGCGCTGGCGCTCTGCGTCCTGGACGAGCGTGTCGACATCCCCGCGGGTGTGTTTGACGTGCTGACCGGCCGTCCCGAGGTCATCGGTGGCGCGCTCACCGTCTCGCCCGTTGTGCGCAGGCCCAGCGTCACCGGTAAAACCCGGGTGAAGGAGGCTCTGGCTGATTTGCAGAGGGCGGGCCACGATCAGGCTCCGGGCACGCTCTTCAAGGCAGCCACCCGGTTCTACGCGCTGATTTTCGAAGGCGCACGTCACAACATCGCGTGGGAGATCGTCCAGCGGCTGAACGGCCGAATCTCGCGGCTGCGCGTCCTCACCCTGACCAGCGATGATCGTGACAGGCAGGGGCCGGAACACATGCAGGCGATCTGCAACGCGATCACCAATAGCGATCCGGAGGCCGCTCTGGCCGCGGTGAAGGCGCATCTAAACGAGGTCAAGACCATCGCCCGTCACCTTTTGCCGGGCAATGCAAAGGAATAGAAGCGCGGGCGGAGCTGGATTAGTTTTCAGCGGCGGAGAGACACGAGGTTCTCTCGCAGGATTGCTCTGAAAAACGCTCTCCCACTGGGGAGCATGTCGCTATCTATCCGCTCCGGGGCTGAAGTCGGAGCGCCCGCAATTGGAATTTCCACTTGGCAGCATCACATTGGCGCTTGTGCGAATCCAAGCCAGAGCAGGGCGGTCGCCCAGGCATCGAACCGCGGCTCTGGAAACACGTCTTCACGCTGGCGCCAGTCAGGGCTGACCGTCGACGCGTTGCTCCAACTGCGCCGGAGGTGGACTGAGTGGGGCCGTGCTCTGTCTGAGTGCGCGGCCTTTCTGTCGATGGCGCTCTCGCGGCGGGGGAGTTGGTCAGCCGGAGCCAGCCCGAATTGACAAACTCGTTGGCGCCACTGAAGAACCCAGACCCAGTTTGCTAGCCGCAAAATTTTGGCAGGCCCGGTAAGAAACCATTGTCATCGCGACCCTTCCCTCTTGAGGAGATGTGCATCTTTCTAACGAGATGAGCTACATGCCGTCCGCACTGGACTGTCGCCTCTCCTGCTGTATTGATGTCGTCCGAAGCGGTCCGGATACGTCTGGAACCCGTGGAAAAGACCCATCAAATTTTCGGGAGGAAACATGGATCGTCGTTCTTTCATTCGCCGTGGTGCCCTGGCGGGCGCCGGCGCAGCAGCGCTGGCCAGCCCAGCTGTCGCGCAGGACCGTATCACCTGGCGTATGGTCACAACATGGCCAAAGAACTTTCCTGGCCTGGGTGTCGGTGCACAGCGCATGGCAGACCGGATCACCGCCGCATCTGGTGGCCGCCTCACCGTTCAGGTCTACTCTGCCGGCGAGATGGTGCCGCCTCTGCAGTCTCTGGATGCGGTGATCGACGGCACCGCCGAAATGAGCCATGGCGCCGCCTACTATTGGCAAAACAAGTCCACCGCCCTGAACTACTTCACCGGTGTGCCTTACGGGATGACTGCCGGTGAACTCGCTGCCTGGGTGCGTCACCTCGGCGGGCAGGAGCTTTGGGATGAGGTCTATGACCAGTTCGGGGTACAGGCCTTCCTGTCTGGCAATACCGGCACCCAGGCGGGGGGCTGGTTCCGTGAGGAATTGACCGGTCTCGACAGCCTCAAAGGCGTGCGCTTCCGCACGCCCGGTCTGGGCGGTCGTGTCTGGGAGAAACTGGGTGCGACGGTAACGAACATGGCCGCGGGGGAGATTTTCCAGGCGCTGCAGTCGGGTGCGCTGGACGCGGCCGAATTCGTCGGCCCCTACAACGACCTGGCGCTCGGCTTCCATCAGGTGGCGAAGAACTACTATTTCCCGTCCTTCGTGGAGCCGGGTCTCGCGACCGAGCTCGTGGTCGACAAGGCCAAGTTCCAGGAACTGCCCGACGATCTTCAGGCCATCGTTCGCGATGTCTGCCAGGCGGAGTATGACAGCGTCTCCTCCGATTTCGTGGCAAACGATCCGCGCGCGCTGAAGACTCTTGTCGAAGATCACGGCGTTCAGGTTCGTCAGTTCCCCGAGGAGATTCTCGAAGCCGGGGCCGGGGCCGCGATGGAGATCATCGCCGAGTTGCGCGACAGCGGCGACGAGATGACCCGCAAGGTCACCGAGCACTTCATCGAATCGCTGAACATGATGCGCACTCGCACCGAGGGCAACGACCTGAGCTTCATCCAGGCGCGGGCCCGCTACTTCACGCTTTGAAGGATATCCCTTCAACGAAACAGAAGGGCCCGGACATCGTCCGGGCCCTTTCGTTTTTCACCTGCGGCACGTGTGTCCCGGCGCGCTCAGCCTCCGATGAGGCCGGGGAGCCAGGTGACCACGCCCGGGAAGGCGAAGAGCATGGCGATAGCCAGGATTTGCAGCAGCACGAAGGGCAGGATGCCCTTGTAGATGGCTGAGGTCGGCACGCTGTCGGGCGCCACGCCGCGCAGGTAGAACAGCGCGAAGCCGAAGGGGGGCGTCAGGAACGAGGTCTGCAGGTTTACCCCGACCATGACGCCAAGCCAGACCGGGCTGATGTCCATGGCCAGCAGGACCGGCGCCGTGATCGGGATCACGATGAAGATGATCTCGAAGGTGTCGAGAATGAAGCCCAGCACGAACATGATCGCCATGACTGCGGCGACCGCCATCAGCGGGCCCCCCGGCAGACCGGTCAGGAACTCGTGCACGAGGTTGTCGCCCCCCATCATCCGGAACACGACCGAGAAGACCGCAGCACCGAAGAGAATGATGAAGACCATGCTCGTGATGGTGGCGGTCTGGATTGCCGTCTCGTGCACGATCCTCCAAGTCAGCTTCCAGCGGAATGCGGCCAGAAGTGTGGCCCCCACGGCGCCCACCGAGGCTGCCTCGGTCGGCGTCGCGATGCCCCCGAGGATCGAGCCCAGCACCGCCAGGATCAGCAACAAGGGGGGCAGCAGTGCGGTGACGATCTCGCGCTTCAGCTCGGCCTTTTCCTCAGGCGGAACGGGGGTTGCGGGGCAACTCTCGGGATCGACGATCGCCTTGAAGATCACATATCCGATGTAGAGAAGCACAAGAAGCACGCCCGGCAGCATGGCCCCCGCGAAAAGGTCGCCGACCGAGACTGGGCTGGGGGCGAAGTTGCCCTTGGCCATCTGCACCTGGGCATTGATCCCCGAAAGCATGTCACCCATGAAGATCAGGACGGTCGACGGCGGGATGATCTGGCCCAGCGTCCCCGAGGCACAGATCACGCCCGTGGCCAGCGTCGGTTTGTAGCCGGCGCGCATCATGGCCGGTAGCGAGATCAGACCCATGGTCACCACCGTGGCCCCGACCACGCCGGTCGAGGCCGCCAGCATTGCGCCCACGATCACCACGGAAATCGCAAGGCCACCGCGCATGTTGCCGAAGAGTTTGCCCATGGTCATGAGGAGCTGCTCGGCGATCTGTGATCGTTCGAGCATCACCCCCATGAACACGAAGAGAGGCACCGCCACCAGCACCTCGTTGGTCATGTAACCGATGTAGCGGTTCGCCAGCGAGCCGAAGTTGGAGGGATCGAAGACCCCGAAGTACATGCCAACGGCGCCGAAGATCAGGGACGTCCCCGCGAGGGTGAAGGCCACCGGGAAGCCCAACAGCAGAAAGCCGATGATGCCTACGAACATGAGGCCGGAGAGAAGTTCTCCGATGAGGACGGGGTCCATCAGACGGCCTCCGTGGGATGAGTGGGATCTTCTTTGCGGCCATAACGGATGCGATCCGGGACAAGCTCGTCGCGGCCCGCGAGCACGAGGATCGAGCGCAGGAGCATGGCCAGACCCTGCAGCGCAACCAGCGCGGCGAAGACGAGGATGAAGGTCTTCAGCACATAAAGTCCAGGCATGCCGCCGACATTGGCAGAGCCTTCACCGTAGCTCCATGAACGCAGCACGAAAGGCCACGCGTAGGCCCAGACCACCCACATGGCGGGGAACAGGAAAATGACCACGCCCAGCAGGTCGATCAGCGCTTTTTTCTGCGCAGAAGCTGGGCGGTAGAAGATGTCGACGCGCACGTGATTGTCGCGCAGGAGGGCAAAGCCTGCCACTGCGGTGAACATCGCGCCGTTGAGCCAGATGTAGAGATCCTGAAGCCAGACGTGGCTGACGGCAAAGACATAACGCTGTACCACAACGGTAAAACAGACGATCACGATACCGACCGCCAGCCAGGACATGACCGTCCCGACCACGGTGTTGATCAAGCAAATGATGGCGGCAATCCGCCCGACGAACTTCACGCTGCGTCCTCCTCCTGAGGGCCGGGAAAACCGCCCGGCGATACAGCGTTCTATGCCTGCCCCGAAGCGGAAGTCCAAGCGGTGGAGCGTCAATCATTGTCTCTCTGGATGAAAAATGCGCGACTCCTGGGGTGCCGGAGGGCCACTATTGCCGTTCGCTTGCGAGCATCTTGGCGTGCAGCTTCGTGTTCCGTTTTCGGGCGGCACGGTCCCCCGGACCGTTTCTTAATCCCTCAAACCCTTTGGTTCGTCCATTCAGTCGACCGCGCCCCGCGTTTTCACGCCCAAGCTGGACGCCCTTCGGTGAGCCTTCAGGTACGTGGCATCGATCATCACGGCTTTATTCGCGCCGTGCCCCGCAGCCGACGGATGCCGATGCCCTGCCCGGTGGCCGGCTCGATGGCGCTCAGCACGGCGGCTGAGGCCTGGGCCTCGCCAAGGTGCTCGAGCATCTGTGCGCCGAACCAGATGGCGGGGATCGGGTTGGCGATGTTCCGGCCCGCGATATCCGGAGCCGACCCATGCACCGGTTCGAACGTCGAAGGGGCCGACCGGTCCGGGTTGATATTGGCCGAGGCGGCAAAACCTAGGGCGCCAGCGCAGGCAGGCTTACCTCCACGATCAGCCCCGGCTTGGCGTTCTGCAGGGTCACAGCCCCGTTGTGCCTTTCGGCAATCGCGCGCACCAGCGCCAGCCCCAACCCGCTGCCGGGCTTCGAACGGCTGGGGTCGAGGCGGTGGAACGGCTCGAAGACGCGCTGCATGGAAGCCTGCGGAATGCCCGGGCCGCAGTCCGCCACCGTAAACAGCACGCGCCCGTCCGACCGGCCAAGTCCCGCCGTGATGCGGTTGCCCTCAGGGCCGTGTGTCACGGCGTTCTGCAGCAGGTTGACCACCATTTGTTGCAACATCTGGGCATCGCCCCGGATGCCGTAGTCCTGCCCTGCCTCCACCGTGAACGTCAGGCTCTGACCTGCGTCCTCAGCGATCAGGGCGAAGGTCTCGGCAAGGTCGCCCGCAAGCGCCGCCAGATCCACGTCCGCAGTCAGAAGCCCGTCGCCCCCCGCCTCGATGCGGGACAGTTGCAGATAGGAATCGAAGATCACCCGCATGGCCTCTAACTCGTCCTGCGTATCGGCAAGCTCAAGGCCCGGGTCTTCGCCAGCCTCCACCTTTTCCATGGCCTTGCCCAGCGAAAGATAGGCCCGGCCCAGGGGCGATTTCAGATCGTGCGCGGCGGCGGCGGCGGTGTTGCGAGTGGTGGCGACCATGCGCGAAAGCCGGTCGAGATGGTGGTTCAGTTGCAGCGCGATCCGGTCGATCTGCGTGGTGCCGCCATGGTAGGGGATGCGCACAGCCATGTCGCCATCGCTGGTCCGTGACAGGGCGCTTTCAATGTCCCGCAGCCGCCGCAGGCTCTGGTTGCTCAGGTAATAACCCACCGACAGCATGGTCAGGACGATGAAGAAGCCGCTCAGAGTAAGGGAGCGGAAAATCAGGATTTTCGTCTGGTAAAGCAGGTCCAGCCGCTGCCCGACGACAAGCACATTCCCGCCCAGCGGGCCCGCGTAATAGACGTAATCCGCTGCCATTCCGTCGAGCGAAGGTGTGGCGTGATCCATGGGCCCGACCTGCAGGCCGCTGCCCACGGGCCGGGTCTTGAGGTTGCCGGCGACGAGCGCGCCCGACGGCGCGAACAGCGCCGCAACATGGTGCCCGTTCGACGACAGCCGCGCCACCTTGGAGATGGTCTCCACCACATGGTCGGACCCTTCGTTTTCGTGATCGGTGGCGATGATGTTCCAGCGTTGCTGCACATCGTCGCTCAGCTCTGCGGTCAGGCTGCGCTCGACGTAGGCCAGCGCCGCCCAGCCCACCAGCACCAGCACCACCACGAAGGCCATGGCTGAGCGCAGAACCGCCGTGAACGCGGCGCCCGAAAGGACGTCACCGCGGTCCATGCATCGAATACCCGGTGTTGCGGATGGTGTGGATCAGGGGCGTATCGAAGGGCCTGTCGACCTTGGCCCTGAGGCGACTCATATGGGTTTCGACGACGGTGGTGTTGGGCTCAAAGTTGAAGTTCCAGACCCGCTCGAGAAGCAGCGTGCGGGTCACGACCCGGCCCGCGTTGCGCATCAGGATTTCGAGGATGCTGAACTCCTTGGCGTGCAACTCGATGACATTGCCTTGCCGTGTGGCGGTGCGCGACAGCAGGTCAAGCGTCAGGTCGTGCACCGTCAGCACCGGCTCGACCTTTTTCTCCGACTTGCGGCGGACGATCGCGTCGATCCTGGCTACGAGTTCGGAGAAATGGAACGGCTTGGTCAGATAGTCATCCCCGCCAGCCGCCAGACCCTCCACCCTGTCATCGACCTGCCCCAGTGCGGTCAGAAATAGAACGGGCAGGGTCTTCTGCGATGCGCGCAAAGCCTTGAGCACCGACAGCCCATCCATGCCCGGCAGCATGCGGTCGAGGATCGCGAGGTCACAGTCGTTGTACAGGCAATAGCTCAGGGCATCCCGCCCATCGGAAACGTGCTCGACCGAATGCCCGTTTTCGGAAAGGCCGGCGACGATATAGTCGGCAATCTTGGCGTCATCTTCCGCAAGCAGGATTTTCATCGGTCATGGTCTCCTTGCGGGCATGTAACGAGAATCGAGGCTCCGTTTCCAGCGAAAGAGGGTTCTTTGCGCCGATGTAAGATTCGCGCGATTTTCGGGAGAGCGCGCGGTCTTATCGATGGGCCGAGGCCGGTCAGACCGGCCGAAGCTTTGGGAGCGATTGCAATGCAGACGTATCTGACAAATCCGAAAGCGTCGGGGCGGTCGGCGCGTGCACCGTTCGGCGCCGGCAATCTGAGATTGGTCGGCATCACGCTGGCCGTCATCGGATCCCTCGCCATTCTGTTACCCCACGTCGCCACCATCGGGGTCGAGCTCCTCGTCGCCTGGATGCTGACGATCTGGGGCGCAGTCGGTCTGTGGTTTTCCTGGGCCATACGGCCCACGCCCGAGTGGCGCTACGGCTTTGTGACATTCGGACTTCTGTTCCTCGTCGGTGCCGCCTTCGTCCTGTTCACCCGCGCGGGTATCGCCGTGCTCACCGTCTTGATGATGCTGTCCTTCCTGATGGAAGGCATCCTGTCGATCCTCTTCGGGTTGCGCAGCAGCGATCAGGTCGCAAACTGGGGATGGCTGGTCTTCAGCGGGCTGTGTTCTTTCGTTGCGGGCGTCGTCATCCTGTTCGGCTGGCCATGGACCGCAGGCTGGACGCTTGGCCTGATGATGGGCCTGAACTTCCTGTCGACAGGTCTGTCGCTTGTCATGCTGGCAAGTCCGGCGAAGGGTCTGGGCGGACATGACTGACACGATCGACGACGCCGGGTCTCAGTCCGCCTGCCACGTCTGCGGGCGGACGTTTCCCGCAACGGCCTTGCGCCCTTGGATAAGCGTGCGTCCAAGCGTGTCGGACATGATCGCAAAGGAGGCGCCGGGCTGGGCCGATGGCAAGCACATCTGCAAGACCGATCTGGCCCGGTTCCGGCGGGTCTATGTCGAGCGCCTGCTCGAAGGCGAGCGCGGAGAGCTTGGCGATCTGGACCGGCAGGTCATCGCAAGCCTCGAAGCGGGTCAGCCGATCTCGCGCAACCCTGAAGAGGAAATTTCCGAGCGCGTGACCGCCGGAGAAAGGCTTGCCGACAAGGTGTCGGAGTTCGGCGGAAGCTGGGGCTTCATTCTGGGCTTCCTCGTCCTGCTCATTGTGTGGATGACCTCCAACGCGCTGCTCCTCGGACCCAGACCCTTCGATCCTTACCCGTTCATCCTTCTGAACCTGCTTTTGTCCTGCGTGGCGGCATTTCAGGCGCCGATCATCATGATGAGCCAGCGCCGAAAGGATGCGAAGGACAGGGTACGGGCCGAGAATGATTATCGGGTCAATCTGAAATCGGAGCTGGAAATCCGCCTGCTTCACGAGAAGATCGACCACCAGCTGGCGCATCAATGGGAGAGACTTGCAGAGATGCAGCAGATCCAGATCGACTTGCTCGAGGAGGGCATCAATGGCAGAGCATGAGCCCCGGACACTGGTCTCGCGCGCGCTTCGCGTGACAGAGCATCCCGCGCTAAAGATCGCAATCCCGATCGTCATCGGCGTCATTGCCGTGGTCGTGCTGCACAAACTTGCGAGCCATGTGCGGTGGACCGACGTGAAGGCCGATCTCGCGGCTACCAAACCGACGGTTCTTCTGGCTGCACTTGGCTGCACCGTTCTGAGCTTTATCGGCATAGCGTTCTACGATCTTCTCGCCATGCGGGCCGTCGCGCCGGGCAGGATGCCCGCTCTGGTGCCATCGGTCACCGGGGCAGCGGGCTATGCGATAACCGGCTTGCTCGGGGTGTCGTACATTACGGGCACGGCTGTCCGGTACAGGGTCTACTCCGCCTTCGGTCTCGACCTTGTGACGATCGGCGCGATCCTGGCGATCTCGTGGTCTGGGTTCGTATCCGCTCTGATCCTGGCGTTCGGCGCCTTGCTGACACTTCATCCCGCGGGATTGAGTTCGGTCGTCAACATCGCGCCCGCCATCGAGACGTCGCTCGGGGTTGCCCTGCTCGTCGCTCTGTGCGGCTATCTCCTGTGGCTTGCTACGGGCCAGCGGCGGCTGAAAACCGGCGGGTACAGCATCGAACTCCCGGGGCCGCTACAGGCCTGCGGCCTGACGCTTGCCGGGCTTCTCGATGTCTCGGGTGCGGCGCTGACGCTTTACGTCCTCTTGCCGGCTGACATCGTGCCAAACCTGCCCTTTTTCGCGGCGGTGTTCTTCGCCGCCGTGGGGCTTGGCATCCTCAGCCATTCGCCCGGGGGCTTGGGCGTCTTCGAGGCGACCATCATCGCGGGTCTCGGGGCCTCTGGCCGGTCGGACGTTCTGGCATCGCTGCTGCTGTACCGGCTCGTCTACACCGTCCTGCCCTTTGCCATCGCCGGCAGCGGGCTCGCGATCACCGCGGCGATGGCCAGTCGCGGGCGGCTCACGTCAACGTCTGGCGTACTGTGGCGCTCGATCAAACCTGTTGTGCCGGTCCTCGCGTCGGCCTTGGCCGTGTTCGCAGGTGCCGTGCTTCTTGTGTCCGGCAACCTGCCCGCCGAGGGCTCGCGGCTGGAGGTTTTGCGCGACGTTCTCCCGCTTGGCGTGGTGGAGGTATCGCACCTCGCGGGAAGCCTCGCCGGTGTCCTGCTGATTGTCATCGCCGCCGGACTTTACCGCAAGCTCTACCGCGCCTGGCTCTTTGCGATGGTCCTCATCGCCGTGGGGTTCGCGGTATCGCTGGCCAAGGGGCTCGACTGGATCGAAGCCCTGTCGATGATCGCCGCTTTCGCGGTGCTGGGGCTGCTGCGCCCGGCCTTCTACCGCGCCGAAGACGTCTCGCTTTTCCGGCTGGACAGGAGATGGCTCCTCAGCGTTCTTGTGCTCGCCGCCGCAGTCCTCTGGGTCGGGCTTTTCGCCTACGATCATGTGGACTACCGCAACAGTCTCTGGTGGCAGTTCAGCTGGAACGGCGATGCGCCGCGCTTTCTGCGTGCCAGTCTCGTCGTGGCCATCGTCCTCGCGGCGGTGCTGGTCAATTCGCTTATCAGTCACCGCGCAACGGTTCGGGGGAACAACGGCATTCCCGATGCCGTGCGGCGGCTGGTGGCCGAAAGCGAGGATACCGAGGCCAACATCGCCCTGACCGGCGACAAGCAATTCCTGCTGTCGGAGGACGAAAGCGCCTTCGTCGCCTATGCGGACACGGGCAAATCGCTGATCTCCCAAGGGGACCCTGTCGGCGACGCGAAGGCCGGGACGGCCCTGATCTGGGCGCTCCGCGAAAAGGCCTACCGTGAGGGCAAGCGGGTGGCGTTCTACTCCGTCTCGCCCGCTTATCTGCCGACTTACCTCGACCTCGGTCTGTCGCTCCTCAAGATCGGAGAGGTCGCGCGCGTCGATCTGCGTGGCTTCACGCTCGACGGCTCCAAGCGCAAGGACCTGCGGCAGGCGCGCAATCGCGCCGCGCGGGACGGGTTCGTGTTCGAAGTCGTGCCGCAGGCTGACGCGCAGGCGATCCTGCCGAACCTCAAGCAGATCTCGGACGCCTGGCTCGCCCAGAAGCAGGGGGAGGAGAAGGGTTTCTCGCTCGGCGCCTTCACCGAAGACTACATGCGCAACTTCGACGTGGCTGTCCTGCGCAATCCCGACGGCAAGATCGTCGCCTTCGCCAACCTCTTCCAAGGCGCCAACCGGCACGAGCTGTCGCTCGACCTCATGCGGTATCTGCCAGACGCCCCGCATTTCGCTATGGATGCGCTCTTTGCCGAGATGATGCTCTGGGGCGCGGCAGAGGGCTTTCACTGGATGTCACTGGGGGCCGCGCCCTTCTCAGGCGTCGAGAACCGCGAGCTTGCGCCGCTTTGGAACCGGATCGGCGGGGTCCTCTACGAAAACGGCGGGCATTTCTACCGCTTCGAGGGGCTGCGGGCCTTCAAGGAGAAGTTCGATCCGGTCTGGACGCCCAATTACCTCGCCTGTCCGGGTGGACTTGCCGCGCCACGAATCCTCTACGAGGTCAACGTGCTCGTCTCCGGCGGCCTCCGCGGACTGATGAAATAGGGAGGCCCGCGCATGATCGTGAACTTTGAAGCCCACGCCTCCAACGAGCGCACCTTCCTCTCCTGGGTCCGGACCGCCGTCGCCATTGTCGGCTTCGGGCTCGCCGCCTCGCGACTGGGCGAGACGTCCGCGCCGCACTGGGCGTCGTATATCATGCTCGGCGCTGGCGTTACGGTCGTGCTGACCGCCTGGCTGCGGATGCGGCATGTGCGCAAGAGAATTGATCGCGATGAGCACCTGCCCGACGACGACGGACCGGCGGAAGCTCTTCTGCTGATGCTCGTCATGACGCTGTTCGTGCTGCTGGGGAGCTTTGCCATCCATGTCGCGCCCTAAGCCGAACAGTCTGTGGCGAGTGCCGTTCACGCTTGCGTTTCTGGCGGTGATGGTCGCGGCAAATGCCGCTTCGGGGACGTTCTCGGGCCACCTTGACCCGGGCGTTCTGAATGTACGCGGGATCGGTCTCGGCGCGCTACAGGACGGAAACCCGTGGCGCTTCGTAACTGCCATCTTCCTGTCGCACGATCTGCCCATGCTGATGCGGCAACTGGCGTTCGCGGCAACCGTCATCGGTCTGACCGAGTGGCTTTTCGGCAGCCTCCGCGCCGCTGCTCTTTTCTTCGCGCTTGATTTCGCCTCTACGATCACGCTTCTTGCCGCCATTACGTCGATACCCGGCCTCGCTGTGTTGGCGCAGACGACCGATGTCGGCATGTCGCTCGGCGGATTCGGACTGATCGGTCTTCTTGCCGCGCACTGGCGATATGGCCTTTTCACCATCGCGACGATCCTCTTGCTCGTGGCCATCAAGTACGCCATCGCGCCGGAGCCGCTGGCCGATGCCGGGCATGTCATCGCGCTCGTGATCGGCGCCTGCGTCGGACAGCTTGCGAAGGGCTCCGCCCTTCTGCGCATTCCAGAGGTCACGACGGCGCCAGAGAAAACCGTGGAGACACACCAGCGGGGCGGACGGCAATGACATTTCGCAAGGTAAGGACTCCATCGGCAATCGTGATTAACCTTGCCCTCGCGGCATGCAGCAGTTCGCGCGACACGTTTCTGATACCCGGCGGCCCGGTCGCGGCGGCGCAGCGCGCGGAGTTCTTCCACATCATTGGATGGACGATGATCGCCATACTGCCAGTGTTCGTGCTCGTGCCCTTGCTGCTCTGGCGGTACCGTTACCGGAACGAGAAGGCCCGCTACACGCCCGACTGGGAGAGATCTTCGATCCTCGAAATTCTTATGTGGGGCGTGCCGCTCATCATCGTGGCGGTCCTGTCGGTGCAGCTTTACTGCACGACGCATGAGCTCGACCCGACGAAGACCCTCGCGTCCGACAACCCGCCGCTCCGGGTGCAGGTGGTGGGTCTCGACTGGAAATGGCTGTTTATCTACCCCGACCTCGGCATCGCCACCGTGAACCAACTGGCGTTCCCCGAGAACACGTCTGTCGCGCTCGACCTGACCACCGACACCGTGATGCAATCCTTGCTGATTTCGTCGCTCGCGGGGCAAATCTACGCAATGCCGGGAATGCGAACGCGGCTGCACATCCTCGCCGAGGCGCCAGGGGTTTTTGAGGGTGAGAACACGCAGTTCAACGGCACCGGCTTTCCGGCGCAGAAGTTTCAGGCCATCGCGATGACGCAGCAGGCTTTCGACGCCTGGATCCGCAGTGTCAAAGCGGATGGCGCGCCGCTCACCGCCGAGGGCTACGCCCGCCTCGCGCAGGCCTCGACGGGGGACGAAGCGCGCGCAGAGATGGGCGGGGCGGGCGGTCCGGTGGATGCGATCCACTTCTCGTCGGTCGAAGGTGATCTCTTTGGCGCCATCCTGCGCCGCTATACGTCCGGTGCTGCCGTGCCGCCCGCGGGGCAGCCGGGCGCGGTCGGGTACGATCCGAACGCCAGGGCAGGGGAGCAGACACAATGACCGATCCTATTTTCGGCCGTCTCGACTTGTCGTCTTTCGCGTTCGTCCGCGCCTTCGACAACCCGACCGTCAGTGAGCTCATCGGGGCAGGGGCGGCGATGGCGGTGGTGCTCGGCGGGCTTGCCGTTCTCGTCATCCTGACGTGGTTCCGCCTCTGGGCGCCGCTTCTGCGCGTCTGGCTCACCAGTGTCGATCACAAGCGCATCGGTATAATGTACTGCGTTCTGGCGCTCGTCATGCTGACGCGCGGCGTCATCGAAGGCGTCTTGATGCGCACGCAACAGGCGTTCGGCCTTCATGGCGGCTTCCTGACGCCCGACCATTTTTCCGAGCTGTTCAGCACGCACGGCACGATCATGATCTTCTTCGTGGCGATGCCGTTTATCGCCGGCGTCATCAACTACGTCCTGCCGATTCAGATCGGAGCGCGGGACATGGCGTTTCCGGTGATGAACCAGATCAGCCTCGGGTTGACGGCGACGGGGGCGGCGCTGGTGATGCTCTCCCTCGTGGTGGGCGAGTTCTCGACCGGCGGCTGGGCCAATTACCCGCCCTATACCGGCGCCGATTTCCAGCCCGGACCGGGGCCGGATTACTGGATCTGGTCCATCGTCCTCGCGGGCATCGGCACCACGCTCTCGGGCATCAACTTCGCTGTCACGATCTACAAGGGGCGCGCGCCGGGGATGAGCTTCCTTCGAATGCCGATCTTCTGCTGGACGGTGATCTGCGCCTCGATCATCATGATCTTCGCCCTGCCGCCCCTGACTGTGGCCGCGCTGATGCTGGCCGCCGACCGGTACCTCGATTTCCATTTCTTCACCAATGACCTCGGCGGCAACATGATGAACTACGTCAACCTCTTCTGGCTTTTCGGCCATCCGGAGGTCTACCTGCTCATCATTCCCTGTTATGGCATGTTCTCCGAGATCGTCCCGACCTTCTCGGGCAAGCGCATCTACGGCTACATGTCGATGGTCTATGCCACCATGGCGATTGCCGTCCTAAGCTTCTGCGTCTGGCTGCACCACTTCTTCACGATGGGCCAGAGCGCCAATGTCAACGCCGCCTTCGGCATTGCCTCGATGGCCATCGCGATCCCCACGGGCGTGAAGATCTACAACTGGGTCGCGACGATCTTCCGGGGCCGCATCCGCATGACAGTGCCGATGATCTACGTCGTCGGTTTCTTCTACCTGTTCACGGTCGGCGGGCTGACCGGCGTCATGCTGGCCAACCCGGTGATCAGCTACCAGGTGCACAACACGCTCTTCCTCGTGGCGCATTTCCACAATGTGATTATTCCCGGCGTGCTGTTCGGTCTGCTTGCGGCCTATCACTACTGGTTCCCCAAGGCGTTCGGTTTCCGGCTTCACGAAGGATGGGGCCGGCGGGCGGCGCTGCTGTGGATCGCCGGGTTTTCCTTCACCTTCCTGCCGCTCTACTGGCTGGGACTTCAGGGGATGCCGCGCCGGTCCGTCACCTTCAGCGACCCATCGTTCCAGCCCTTCATGTGGCTCGCGTTTTTCGGCGCCGCGCTGATCCTGTCCGCGCTCACCTGCATCTGCATCCAGCTCTGGGTAAGCATCCGGCAGCGCGACCAGTTGGCCGCGCCGCTGGGAGACCCATGGAACGGCCGGTCGCTCGAATGGTCGATCCCGTCGCCGCCGCCCGCGTACAATTTCGCGGTGATCCCGCAGGTCACGCTGCGCGACGAGTTCACCGACGCCAAGGCCACGGGTCGCGCCTATGCGGAGCCGGAGGCATACGAGGATATCGAGATGCCGAACAATACGGCCATCGGCCTGATCGTCTGCGTTTGCGCCACGGCGCTTGGACTGGCGCTTGTGTTCTGGATCTGGTGGCTGGCGGCTCTGTCCTTTTGCGCGATGGTGGCCGCTCTGATCGGGCGCACGTTCCTAACCGAGACGACGCATATCATACCCGCCGCTGAGATCGCGGCCGACCATCGCGCCTGGCTCGCCCGGGTGGGCGCCGCGGGCGCGGTGAACCGTCTCGACGAGACTCACGAACGCAACGCGGGCCTTGCCATTCCGGAACGCCCGGCCAGAGCGGAGCCTGCGGAATGAGCGGCGGCAATCTTCATCCCGGACTGAACCTTGGCGACCATCACGGCAAGGCGCACAGCGGTGCCGAAGCGGTCGTCTTCGGGTTCTGGATATTCCTGATGAGCGATGTGGTGATCTTCGGTCTGGTCTTCGCATCCTACCTGACGGCTGCGAACCCGATGGGGATGGCGGGCGGCACCGGACCGGCGGAGGCTTTCGACCTTGGCAGCGTCTTCGCGCAGACCGTGATCCTGCTCGCCAGCAGCCTGACCTTCGGCTTTGCCACGCTGGCGCTGCGTCACGAAGACGGGCGCAGGGCCATCGCGCGATGGCTTGCGGTGTCCCTGTTCCTCGGCCTCGGCTTCCTGACGCTGGAGATGCGCGACTTCGCCCACATGATCGAGGTCGGTGCGGTGCCGCAACGAAGCGGCTACTGGTCGGCGTTCTGGGGGCTGGTGCCGCTTCACGGGCTTCATTTGGCGGCCGGATGCCTCTGGATCGTCGTCATGCTGGCGCAGATGGCGACGCTTGGCCTTGTTCCGGCGGTCAAGACACGCCTTCTGCGGCTTGGTCTCTTCTGGCACTGCCTCGATCTTATCTGGGTCGCGGTCTTTTCCATCGTCTATCTTGGAGGGCTGATGCCATGACCGATCGGCAACGTGAGACGCGGATGTACCTCGTAGGCTTCGGGCTGGCCCTGACGCTGACGCTTGTCCCGTTTGCGCTGGTCCACTGGGGCCTGATGCAGGGGAGGACGCTCGCCATCACCATCGCGGTGCTTGCCGTGGCGCAGATCGCAGTCCACCTGCGGTTCTTCCTGCATATCGACCTGTCGCGTCAGAAGCGGGAAGACCTGCAACTGATCCTCTTCACCGTGCTGCTCCTCGCCATCATGGCGTTTGGCACGCTCTGGATCATGGGGAACCTCGCCACTCGGATGTAGCTTCAATGAGCCTTTGCGGGGGCGGCCCCCGCCGTGGGCCTCTGCAGGATCAGCACCACCGGGAGCATCAGAAACGCCGCCACGCCGGTCAGCCAGAAGGCATCCTGGAACGCCAGCAGGCTTGCCTGCTGCCGAATGAGACCGGCAATCTGCGCCGCGCCCTCAGCCGAGGTTGGCGTCAGCCCGAGGGGCGCAAGATAGGCGCGTGCGGCCTCGTCGAAGGGCGAGATCCCCGAGGCCAGCATCGCGTAGTGGAACTGCATCCGGCTCGCCACCTGCCAGCCCACCAGTGCGATGCCCACCGACGACCCGAGCGAGCGGGTGACGCCGTAGATGCCAGAGGCCTCGTCCTGTTTCTCCGGGCCGATGTTCTGGAATGCGAGCGTGGACATCGGCACGAAGAAGAGGCCCATCCCGAGGCCAGACACGATGCCGGGCAGGGCAAGGTCCCAGAACCCGGCATTCAGGTTCAGCATCCCAAGCAGCACGTTGCCCGTCCCGGTCAGCACAAGTCCCAGGACAAGCAGCTTGCGCGGATCGAAGCGCGTGACGAGGACCGATCCGGTCAGGACCATCGAAAAGCCAGCCGCGATTCCGCGTGGAATGAACAGCATCCCGGCATCCAGAACAGGGTAGCCCAGCAGGCCCTGCACGAAGAGTGGCAGAATCGCGATGGAGCCGAACATTGCGACCCCGAAGCCGAGGATCGCCACATTCGCGCCGGCGAAACTGCGGTCGCGGAAGAGCGAGAAGTCGATGATGTTGTCGGCTCTCCCGATCCCGCGCAGCACGAACGCCATGCCGCAACAGACCAGCGTAATGGCCGCGATCTGGATCAGGTGAGACGCGAACCAGTCCCGGCTTTCCCCAAGGTCGAGCATCAGTTGCAGCGATGCGATTGCCCCGACCATGAGCGCAAGCCCGGACCAGTCGACCTTCAGCGTCTTGGTGTCTTCGGACTTCAGCTCGCCCGACATCATCGCGAGTGCGAAACCGGCAATGGGCAGGTTCACATAGAACACGGCTCGCCACGAGAAATACTCGGTCAGGAGCGCGCCGATGGTCGGCCCGAGCACGGGGGCCACAACGACGCCGAGGCCGAAGAAAGCCATCGCCTGGCCACGCTTCTCCTTGGGGAAGCTGTCGAAGAGGATGGACTGCGAAAGCGGAATGAGGAAAGCGCCGAAGATGCCTTGGCCGAGGCGGCAGGCGACCATGACTTCGACGCTCCACGACAGCCCGCAGAGCGCGGAGAAGGCGGCGAAACCCGTGATGGCCGAGATGATGAGCCGCCGCCGCCCGACCATGCGGACGAAAAAGCCGGTGAGCGGCATGACGACGACCGAGGCGACGATGTAACTCGTCAGGATCCAGACCGTCTGGTCGTTGGTGATCCCGAAGGCCGCCTGGATTTGCGGCAGGGCGACGTTGACGATGGTGCTGTCGAGCACCTCGAGTACCGCCGTCAGCACGACGGCGAGCACGATCGTCCATTTGACGCCCTCGCGGATGGGTGTGCCGGTCGCCGCCGTTCCGGTCATTTGCGCGTGTCCAGTCCGGAGGTGTCGACGGTCACGGTCGTGCTCGCGCCGACGCGCAGTTGCAGATCAGGATCGTCCGGTCTCGTGTCGATGGCGATGCGGACGGGGAAGCGCTGCGTGACCTTCACCCAGTTGCCGCTCGCGTTCTGCGGCGGCAGGAGGGAAAACACCGCACCCGCGCCCGCGCCGAGGCTTTGCAGCGTGCCGGTCAGCGTCACGCCGGGATACATGTCGATGTCGATGTTCACAGGCTGGCCGGGGCGCAGTCGCTCGAGGTCGGTCTCCTTGAAGTTCGCGTCGATCCACCAGTCGCCGTCTTCGACGAGGGAGAAAAGCGGCGCGTTCGGGGACACCAGCGCGCCGGGCCGGACGTCGAGGTTGGCGATCCAGCCGGACACCGGTGCCGTTACGCGGGCATGGTCGAGATTGATCTGCGCCAGCGTGAGCTGCGCCTCTGCAGCGCGCACGGCCGGGTTGTCGTCGCCCGGCGCGCCGGCCTGCTCGCGCGACGCCGCCAGCGCGGCATTTGCGCTGTCGAATGCAGCCTGCGCCTGGTCACGCGTCATGGCAGCCTGGTCGCGCGCGGCCTGTGGCACGTCGCCCATGGTGAAGAGTTTCTCTGTCCGTCCGTAGGCATCCTGTGCTTCCGACAGGGCGGCCCGCGCACTGTCGACGTTTGCCGAGGCCGCGGAGAGGTCCGTGATCGCCGCAGTCGTCTGCTGCCGGGCCCGATCAAGATTTGCCTGCGCCGACCGAACCGTCGCCTCGAGTTCGGCGGCGTCGATCGTGAAGAGCAGATCGCCGGCCGACACATGCGCGTTCTCGGCGACGGCCACCTCGGAGACGCGCCCGCCGACCTGCGGCGCGATCGTCAGCACGTTGGCCTTCAGGTATGCGTCATCGGTCGAGGGATGGATCCGTTCGTGTTGCCACCAGACCCAAAGACCGCCGCCCGCAAGGGCGATGGCGGCGACGAGAACGATGGCTTTGAGGTGTTTCATGTGGAGACCTGTCGGAACCGGGCGGACCCCGGCGACGGGGTCCGCAGCCTTGGATGATTGGCGCTCACGCGCCGAAGAGGTGAGGGAAGAGCCCGGCCAGTCCGAAAAGGATCAGATAGGCAGCGATGACGTAGTTCAGAAGCTTCGGGGCGATCAGGATCAGGATGCCCGCGATGAGCGCCAGAAGAGGCTGAACGAAGACCACGGTCGTCATGCCTGTTCAGGCGCGGATGCGCCCACCTCCGCCTTGTGCGCGTCGTCGAAGGCGCGCCGCAGACGATTTTCGGCATCCGTGTCGAGGTTGGTGCGCAGCACCCGTCCGCCATGTTCGCCGAGGCGCGCCATGACTTTGTCAGAGGCTTCGCGCCGCATCATCATGAACAGCGCGGCCTGACCCGGTTGCAGGATTCCGGCCACCTCCTTCATGAAGTCGTCGTTGATACCGTAGTCTGTAAGGGCGCCCGAAAGCGCGCCGGCGCCGGCACCAACCGCGACGCCCAGGAGCGGGTTGAAGAAGATCATGCCGACAAGCAGACCCCAGAACGCGCCGCCGGTCGCCCCGGCGGTCCAGAGGTTGACCATCTGGTTCAGCTTGATGGTGCCGTCGCTGTCTGCGACGGCCACAACCGCATCGGCGACGTCGACAAGGTATTCCTGCGCCATCTTCATCAGGTCTGCGCGGGCTTCCTCGGCTCTTTCGGCTGTGTCGTAGCCGATGACGATAAGTTCGGACATTTCGGTCTCCTTTCTCAGGGTTTGGAGGATTGTCAGTTTGATCCGATGTGGGTGGTGTCGATGCTGTCGAGCCACTGCTGCACGGAACGTTCGAGGTCGCTCACGTGGTGGCCCTGCGCCTCGGCTTCGGCGATCTCGCCGTTCAGGCGGGCCTGAAGATTGCGATAGCTTTGCTTCAGCTCTTTTGCGGTCAGATGCGTGGAGTCGTGATAGAGATGCGCCTTTTCGCGCAGCCTCTGTTCCGTGGCGTGGATCTTCCTGCCTAGCGCGTCCAGACGGGCGTGAAGGTCTTGGTTTTCCATCGGATCATTCCTTTCTCGACAGCGGGTCAGTTCATGTACCAGCCGTGGCTGACGACCAGCGACTGGCCGGTGAGGGCATTGGTGGGGAAGGCGGCGAAGACATGGGCGACTTCGGCCACGTCCTCGATGGTGGTGAATTCCTGATCGACGGTCTCGCCCAGCATGATCTTGTTGACGACCTCCTCCTCCGAGATGCCGAGGTCGCGCGCCTGTTCGGGGATCTGCTTTTCGACGAGCGGTGTCTTGACGAAGCCGGGGCAGATCACGTTGGCGCGGATGCCGTGCTTGGCCCCTTCCTTGGAGATCACGCGGGCAAGGCCGAGAAGACCGTGCTTGGCGGTGACGTAGGCCGATTTGAGCGGGCTCGCTTCTTTCGAGTGCACCGACCCCATGAAGATGATCGAGCCCGAGCCGGCCTTCTGCATATGCGGCATGACAGCCTTCGAGGTGAGAAACGCGCCGTCCAAGTGGATCGACAGAAGCTTCTTCCAGTCGTCGAAGGGGAAATCTTCGAGCGGGTGGACGATCTGCACGCCCGCGTTGGACACCAGCACGTCGATCTTGCCCCATGTCTCGATGACCTTGGCGACGCCGTCGTTGACCTGCGCCTCGTCGGTGACGTTCATCTCGACCGCCATGGCTTCGCCCGGCCCTTCGGCGGAGAGCTCGTCGGCGGTCTTCTGGGCGGCGTCGAGCTTGAGGTCGGCGATGACGACCTTCGCTCCGTCGGCGACGTAGCGTTTCGCGATCCCATGCCCGATTCCGCTGGCGGCGCCGGTGATGATGCAGACTTTGTCTTTGAGGTTCATCGTTCAGGTTCCTTATTTGGACGCGCTGCGGAAGGACCACATTTCGCGCAGGTTGAATTCGGTGAAGTGATGCTGGATCAGCGCCAGGCTGGCGTGGCCGATCAGGTAGGCCCAGGCGAGGTTCGCCAGAGTTTTGTGAATTGACATCGCGACGCCCACCAAGCCGCCGGCGTCGGGGTTGCCCTCGCCGATGACGTAGTAAAGCGCACCCGATGCCGCCATCGCGGTGATCAGCAGGATGCCCAACCCGTGAACGGCACTGGCAAAGGGGCTGGCACCGTCGTGGGACGGCAGCCGGAACCGGCGCAACGCGGCGAGGTGCCTTTTGGTGTCGTCCCGAAGCGCCAAGAGCCGCGTGCCCGAAAACCATGGAAACAGCATTCCCACAGGCGTGCCCCGGCGGCGCGCGGTCAGCACGAACCAGAAGATCACGATGAAGGCAAAGGCGGCCAGCCCGCCGTATTCATGGATCTCGAAGGCAAGGTTGCCCGCGTGGCCGTCCTCTTCGGGCTGCATCACGAGGCTGGAGAAAAGCTGCGTGACGACTGCAAGCGCCAAGCCTGCGTGAACCAGCCTGGTGGCGATGGTGTGACGCGTCGCGATGGCCATGGTGTTCATCCTTTCGGAGCGAGGTAGTCGTGGACGACTTCCCCCAGCCCGAGCGTCAGGTCGGTCAGCAGGTGGACGGCCGAGACGACTTCGCGCACCGGCAGATCGGCCACGGGCGCCAGTGCGTGTCGGTGCAGCTCCAGCCCCGCCGGACCTTCCCAGGCGCCTTTGAGCGTCACGTCTATGGTGTAGTAGCGGACCAGCTCGCAGATGCGCGGCGTGCAATCGACATGCGGGATGATCTTGAGCATGAAATTCGGGGCGTCGAAGCCCTTGAGCACCTTCGCGTGGTCCAGCTCGCGGTGCTTGTAGCCCATCGTTCCGGTCGCAACCCGGACCGAGCCCACGTCGAGCGTGCCGACGAGCGTGTCTTTCTCTACCCGCAGCGACGGGTCGGCGAGCTTTTTGGGGAAGCCCCAGATTTCGCGGCCGCCCGCGATGGGCGCGTCATCGTTGAGGAACATCGAGTGGACGTAGCCGCCCGCGACACCGTCCAGGGTCACTGGGATCACCTGGCCGCTTTCGGTGTAGTCACCGAAGCCGGTGCTGTCTGGCATGCGGATGAATTCGTATTTCACCAGCGGCTCGGGGATCTCCAGCGGCTCCGGCACGACGCGGCGCAGGGCTTCCATGTCCGTGCGGTAGGTGATCGTGAGGAACTCGCGATTCACGAACTTGTACGGCCCTTTGGGATAGGACGGGCTGGTGAGGGGCATTGCGAAGGCGGTGGAGATGAGGTCGGACTTGTTCATGTCGAAACTCCTTATTTTCCTTGCGTTCCAAGATCGAAGACCTGCAGGCCGTCGGTCCCGACAACGCGGGATGTCCATGAGGGATGAGTGAGTGTCCGCGTGACGTCCTTCTGGCCTGCGGCCCAATGGTCCGACATCGACTGACGTGAGAATTCGTAGTCCTTGCCGCTGCCCTCGAACCCTTCCTTGCGGTGGATCAGGTGGACAAGCGTGACAGGGCAGGAGGGGCCTGCGGCGCGTAACAGCGCAAGGTCCTCATCATCCCTGAGATCTTCAGGCAGCTTCGCCGCCAGCCGATCGGCCGCCACGCGAAGTGCGTGCAATTCGCGGTAACGGTCGGTGGTCAGCCGGGTGCGGCTCGAATAGCGGATGTCCTTCTCGCGCTGCTGCACGTCCAGCACATCGGTCGGCACGGTGCCCCTGGCATTGAAGAGGTCGATCTGCAGGACACAGAGCGGTTGGTCGCCTTCCGCCTGCTCCATGACGTATTGGAGCGGCGTGTTCGACACGAGGCCGCCATCCCAGTAATACCGCCCGTCGATCTCGACCGGCGGGAAGCCCGGCGGCAGGGCGCCGCTCGCCATAATGTGCCGGACGTCGATGCGGGTGGTGCGGCTGTCGAAATAGGTGAAGTTGCCGGTTTCCACATCGGTCGCCCCGATGCTGAGACGCGGGCCGTGATCGTTGAGAAGGTCGAAATCCACCAGTTCGATCAGCGTCGCCTCAAGCGGGGACGTGTCATAGATGCTCAGCGCAGGCTTCGGGCCGAGCGGCCAGACTGTGCCGGGGAAGCGGGGCCGGAAGAAGCCCGGAGCCCCGGCCATCATGACTTCGGCGGCGGCCATTTCGGAAACCGCATGACGTCCGGCAAGGGTCCAGAATGGCGCAAGAGCCGGCCGGGTGGTCGTGATCCTGTTCCAGAATGCTTCGAGAGCCGGGATGCGGTCTTTCTGACTGTTGCCGCAGATGAGCGCGGCATTGATCGCGCCAATTGAAATACCTGCGACCCAGTCGAAGGAGAACCTGGCTTTGTCGAGCGCAGAGAACGCTCCGGCCTGATAGGCGCCCAGTGCTCCGCCGCCTTGAAGGACCAGCGCATTCAGTTCTTTGGGGGCCATCGTGTTCGTTCCTTCAAGCAGCGTTGTGTGTCGTTGAGGAACAGATAGAAGCGCAGTCCTGCGCTGGCTTTTCTGCAAGTTTACATTTGCGACAGGTTTACCAAGCCACTGATCCAAAATAAAAACCCGCCACGTTTGGTGGCGGGTCGAATTGAGATTTGCAGCGGGCGGCGACCAGGCGTGATTTCCCCGGTGCGGCTGAGTTTCTCTGCCTTATGGCAGACGACCCGTTACATATTGCGCCTCGCCTTTGGCGAAACTCCAGTCTTCCTCCCGGTTGGTGAAGACGGAAATCAGAAGGTCGTTCGGATCGAGGCCACAGGTGTGCTCAAGGCGCTCGGACAGAAGCCGATAGATCTTGATCTTCTCAACATGGGTTCGGGGGCTCGTAAAGAACTGAACCGAAATCACCTCGTCACTCCGGGTAAAGCCGAGTCCGGTATCAAGAAACACCATCCGGCCCGGTTTGTGTTCGTGGACGATCTGATAGCGGTCGGTTTCCGGCACCCCGAAAGCCTCGACAACGCAGCCTTGGATGGTGTCCAGCAAAAGCTGGAGCTGCTCGTCCGACCGGCCTTCGATCATATCAATTCGTACGAGAGGCATTCGTATCTTTCTCAGGTTGGTGAGGCGTACGGCAAACGTGGCCGCCGTGGGTTGGTTCCCCAGGCAGGCCTCGATGCGTTGTTCAATTGCCGTAGAGCCAACCCTGTCGTGGGTAGCTTTCCGGCGCGGGGCCGTTGAACACCGCGTCGTAGGCTTGCTGCTCGAAGGCAGAGACATGCTCTTCGCTTCGGTGATCGGCGGGCGTATCCGAGTTGAGATAGGTGCAGAAGGCCGTGATCATGATGTCGGCAACCTCGGCATCCGTGGCCTCGGGGTAGTCCGACCGGATCTGTCCGACAATTTTGCCGAGCGCGTCTCCGTCCAATTCTGCGGAGCCGACGTCCCGCGCCAGCTTCGGCAGATCGAAAGCGCCCGCGTCCGCTGCGGTGAAGACCGCCGCAGGTTCGGGGCAGTCGAGATCCTGCGCGGCGGCCAGCGTGGCCGAGGACAGGCAAAGCGCCGCTGCGACGGTGAAGAGGGAGCGTTTCATGGGATTTCCTTTCAGAGGTCATGTCGGGCAAGGGGTGGTTGAGCAATCTCTGACAGGGCAGGCTGCAACGAGCCTGTTGTGGGAATTACATTCATGACAAGTTTGCCCGCTGGCCCGCGAGCTGCGCATTTGCATATTAGGCCTGAGGTGGTTGCGATCTGATCTCGGGAGACGCGAAATGAATTGGAAGAACCTTCAGCCCTGGGCGTCCCATGTACACCCTGGCACATGGTCGGGTGCGCTGATCATCCTCGCGTTCTTCGTTTTGGCGGGCCTGCTTTTGTCGCATCTGCTTCGGCAAGGGATCCGTGTCGTCGTCGCGCGCGACCACGACAACCGGCTCGACCGCATGTCCGTGGCGTTCCTGTCGAAGGTCGCCAGCGCCTTCGTCTGGATCCTGATCCTGATGCTCTACGCACATATGATCCCGGCGCTGGATCGGCTAGCGACGGCGCTTCTGGCCAGCGTTTCGGTCGCCTCCGTCGTCTTCGGTCTGGCGGCGCAATCCACGCTGTCGAACTTTGTCGCCGGGTTCAGCCTGATCTTCTATCGTCCGTTTCGCCTTGGCGACAAACTTCAGATCAGCGCCCCGACCGGGGTTGAAACGGGGACGGTGGAGGACGTTTCGCTTGGGTATACGGTCCTCAAAACCTACGACAACCGCCGGGTGATCATCTCGAACGCGTCGATCTCGAACACCACGATGGTCAACCTGTCGGCCCGTGAGGCGCGGACCATGGCGGTCGTGCCGATCTCGATCGGCTATGACGTCGACATCGATGCGGCGCGCGCCATCATCCTCGAGGTCGCGGCCGGCCTTCCGGAGATCGAAGAGGTTGTCGGATGCCCCGTCACCAATCTGGGCGCGTCGAGCGTCGACTTCAGTCTGCGTGTCTGGTGTGCGGACTCGGGCGTCGCGGCGGGGGTCAGGAATGCCCTTCTGGAAGCCGTTAAAAAGCGCTTCGATGCCGCCGGGATCGAGATACCCTATGCCTATCAGAACGTGCAGATCACCAAACTTCCGGAAGAGTTTTCCAAGGCGGAGCGCGCCAATACCGAGTGATTCCAGTGCTTGCGCAGCGCATCCGGCACAGGCCAGACGGCCAGGCAACCTGATGTCACGCCGCCGTTCAGCGAGAGTGAAATCCGCTGCCGGAAAAAACCCGCTCCAACGGCTCGAAGCAAGAATATGGTGACCTGCCCCCGCGACATCCCTCACCGTGATGTAGAGTCTGCGCCAACTTGAGGTGCTACCCGACGTGCCCTCGGCCGTCCTTAGAGGTTCCGCGCTTGCATCTGGCTCACGGGCTCGTGGCGTCGGCCATGGCGAGGCGCAGCGAAGGCGTCAATTTCTGTCAAATGGATGCCCCTAAAGCCGGGCGCCAGAACTTCGAGGCACTCGACACACTCTGCCCGCTTGACAAGCCTTACATGTAACATGTTACACATCAGCGGTAGACGGTCAGGCGCCTGAGGAGGCAGAGCCTGAGCCCGAGGAGGAAAGATGACCCGCAAAAACCTGTTGCGTGCCCGCCTTGAGCAGGGCCTCTTCACCGTGGCGCCCGGCGCCGCCGACGCCCTGACGGCCCGGATCGTCCAGGCCCAGGGGTTCGACGCGGTCTACATGACCGGGCTCGGGGCGACGGCGATGCGGCTTGGCAAGCCCGATCTTGGGCTGATGACGCAGACCGAGATGGCCGACCATGCACGCGCCATGGTGCGGGCGGTCGACATCCCGGTGATCGCCGACGCCGACACCGGCTACGGCGGGGCGCTCAACGTGGCCCGCACGGTGCGCGAATACCTGCAGGGTGGCGTCGCGGCCATGCACATCGAGGATCAGGTCAGCCCGAAACGCTGCGGCCAGTTGTCTGGCATCCGGCTCGTGCCGGCCGAGGAGGCCGCAGCCCGGCTCAGCGCCGCCGTCGAGGCACGCGGTTCGGAGGACATCTGCCTGATCGGGCGTACCGACGCGCTGCCGGGGCAGGGGATGGACGAGGCGGTGAGCCGCGCCGCGCGCTACCGAGACACCGGTGTCGATCTCGTCTTCGTCGACGGGGTCAAGACCCGCGCCGAGGTCGAGCAGATCGCCACCCGCGTCGAGGGGCCGAAGGTTCTGAGCCTCGTGGATGGCACCGATGCGGCGCAGCTGACCGTCGACGAGGTGCGCGAGATGGGCTTTTCCGTCGTCATGTATGCCGTGAGCGGCCTGTTTGCCGCAGCGCGGGCGACGGCGGACGCGATGGCACGGCTGAAGTCCGACGGTCGGCCCGGTGGCGGCGCGGCGCTCAGCTACGCGGAGTTCTGCGACATGGTGGACCTGCAGGCGCATCAGGCCTTTGCCCACCGCCACGGCGAATGAAAGAGGCGACATGACGGCAAAAGTGCTTATCACAGGTGCAGGCTCGGGCATCGGCCTCGCCGTGGCAAGGCGGGTGGTGGCCCGCGGCATGCGGGCAATCCTGTGGGACATCTCGGCCGCGGCGCTGCAAGCCGCGCAGGACGAGCTTGGCGACAGCGCCGAGGTCCGGCAGGTGGATGTTTCCGACGTGCAGGCGGTGACAGGGGCGGCGGCGTCGCTCGAGGGGGTCAGTCATCTCGTCAACAACGCGGGCATCCTTGGGCGGCAGATGGATTGGGGCGACCTTGACCCGTCCGAGATCGCGCGGGTGCTGGCAATCAACGTCACGGGGTTCATGCAGGTGGCCTCGTGCTTCATCGCCGCGCGCCGCCCCCATTCCACGGCGGCCATCGTCAACATGGCCTCGATCGCCGGAGAGAACGGCGGCGCGCCGGGCTTCGCCAGCTACGGGGCCTCGAAAGGGGCGATCATCGCGCTGACCCGTGCCATGGCCCGGGATTTCGCGCCGGAGGTGCGCGTGAACGCATTGGCCCCGGGCATCATCGACACGCCGATCCAGGACGCGGTGATGGCCGACGCTGCCGCGCGCGCCAGGGCTGCCGAGGGCATCCCGATGCAGCGCATGGGCAGCCCAGACGAGGTGGCAGAGGCGACGGAGTGGCTGCTTTTCGACGCGGCCTACACCACGGGTGAGATCATCCGGATCGCGGGAGGCCGCCGGTGAGACTGATCGACTATTTCTTCAAGGCTCTCGAATGCGCCCTCGTGGTCCTGCTGGCAGGCATGACGCTCATGGTCTTTGCCAATGTCGTGCTGCGCTACGGGTTCGGGTCGGGCATCGACGTCAGCGAGGAGCTCTCGCGCTTCTTCTTCGTCTGGCTGATCTTCATCGGCGCCATCGTGGCGATGCGGCGCAACATGCACATGGGCTTCGATCTGGTGGTGGCGACGGTCAGCGCTCCGGTGCGCCGGGTGCTGCTGACCATCGCCAACGGCGCGGTGTTGGGGGTCTGCATCCTGATCCTCGTGGGCACGCTCCAGCAGTTCCACGTCAATGCGACGAACATCGCTCCCGTCACCCGCATGCCGATGATCTGGGTCTTCGGCGTGCTGATCCCGATGTCTGCGCTGGTTGGCCTGATGGCCGGGTTGCGGATGCTGGGCTATGCCACCGGCCGCCTGAGCGGAGCGCCGGGGCATCCGACTGTCGCGGAAAGCGAGATCGAGGTGCGCGAATGACCCTTCTCCTGTTTATCCTGACGCTGGGCGTCAGCCTGAGCATCGGTGTCCCCGTCGCCTTTGCTCTGATCATCTGCGCCGCGGCCATGGGCTTGCAGATGGACCTCTTCGACCCGCAGGTGATCTCGCAGCGGATGGTGGTCGGCGCCAACAATTTCTCGCTTCTCGCGATCCCGTTCTTCCTGCTGGCCGGCGAGTTGATGAACGCCGGCGGCATGTCGCGGCGGATCATCGGCTTCGCCATGGCCTTCGTCGGTCACGTGCGCGGCGGGCTCGGCGTGGTGGCGATCTTTGCCGCGATCATCCTCGCCTCGCTGTCGGGCTCGGCGGCGGCGGACAGCGCGGCGCTGATCGCGATCATGCTGCCGATGATGAAACAGTCGGGCCATGACGAGGCGCGTTCGGTCGGGCTCATGGCCTCGGGCGGCGTGATCGCCCCGATCATCCCGCCGTCGATCGCCTACATCATCTTTGCCGTGGCCACGAACCTGTCGATCACCCAGCTGTTCCTGGCCGGCATCGTGCCCGGCGTGATGATGGGTCTCGGGGCGATCATCGCTTGGCTGATCGTGGCTCGCCGCGACAACGTGCAGCCGCGGCCGCGACAGGGCTGGGGCGTGCGGCTGGAAGAGACCCGCAAAGCGCTGTGGTCGCTGGGCATGCCGGTGATCATCCTCGGCGGCATCCGCTTCGGCGTGGTCACCCCGACCGAGGCCGCCGTGATCGCCGCGGTATACGCCATCTTCGTCGGGATGGTGGTACACCGGGAGCTCAAGGTCAGCGACCTGTTCGGCGTGTTCCGGGACGCGGCGCTGACCACCTCGGTGGTGATGATGCTGGCGGCCGCGGCGCTGGCCACCGCGTGGTTCATCACCATCGCCGACCTGTCGGGCACCGTGCTGGACCTCGTCGGTCCACTGGTGGACAGCCCGACGCTTCTGCTGATCGTGATCATGGCGCTGGTGCTGATGATCGGCACGATGCTGGACATGGGGCCGACCATCCTGATCCTCGCGCCGGTGCTCCTGCCGGTGGTCGAGGAGGCGGGGATCGACCCGGTGTATTTCGGCGTCCTCTTCGTCATCAACTGCGCCATCGGCCTCGTCACGCCGCCCGTCGGCATCGTGCTGAGTGTCTCGGCAGGCGTGTCCGGCGTGCCGCTGCACAAGGTGGCCAAGGGCGCGGCACCCTTCCTGATCGCGCAGGTCACCGTGCTGATCCTGCTCGTGCTGTTCCCGCAACTCGTTCTGACGCCGCTCAACTGGCTGCGCTGACCGACCCCGTTTCACCTAGGAGGAGACCTACCATGACGTTCAAGTTCAAGACCCTTGCGGCCGTCGTTCTCGCGGCGACCGCCCTGACCAGCCCGGCACTTGCGGCCGATTACGGCCGCCACACCTTCAAGGTGTCGAACGGCGCGTCCAAGGATCACCCCGTGGCCGCCGGTGTCGACGCCATGTCCGAATGCCTCGCCAATGGCTCGGACGGGTCGATGAAGCTGCGCGGCTTCTACTCGGGTCAGCTCGGCGACGACGCCGAGGCCACGCAGTCGGTGCGTTCCGGCTCGATCGAGATGGTGGTCACCGGCGCCGCCGCGATTGCCGGCATCGAACCTGCCATGGGGGTGTTCTCACTGCCCTTCGTCTTTGCCAATGACGAGGAAGTGGATGCCATCATGACCGGCCCCTACTTCGACTACCTGGCCGAGAAGATGCCCGCGCACGACCTCGTACTGCTGTCGATCTGGGAGAACGGATTCCGCAACGCCACCAACTCCAAGCGTCCGCTGAATGCCGTGTCGGACTTCGAGGGCCTGAACTTCCGCGTGATGCAGAACCCGATCTTCCTCGATACCTTCCGTCGCCTCGGCGCGAACCCCGTGCCGATGGCCTTCGGCGAGGTCTTCACCGCGCTCGAGACCGGCGCGGTTGACGGCCAGGAGAATCCGCTGCCACTGATCGAGGCGAGCAAGTTCTACGAGGTGCAGAAGTACCTGACGCTGACCCGCCATGCCTATTCGCCGACACCGGTGCTGATGTCGTTGCAGGTCTGGGAGGGGCTCAACGCCGACGAGCAGGCGCTGGTGTCCTCTTGCGCCGCAGAGGCCAGGAACGCCCAGATCGCCCGCTCGCGCGCAGCCGTCGGCGAGGCCGCGGAGCTGCTGACCTCCGAAGGCATGGAGATCAACGAGATGCCCGCTGCCGAGACGGACAAGCTGAGGGAACTGGTCGGCCCGGTCTACGACGCGGCCGCCGACTCGGTCGGACAGGAAAACCTCGACCGACTGCTGGCGGAACTCGACAAGGTTCGCGGCGGCTCCTGAACACGTCCGGCCTGAGGGCCGGACATGAAACCGGCGCGCCACCCTCCCGCGCGCGCCGGTTTCCCTGAATTCCCTATCCCAGTCCCATCGACCGGAGCGACCATGCCTCTCGACACAGCTTCCTGCCTTGCCGCCCTCGCGGAGGCCTTCCCCGGTGCCGCGCTGTTCACCGGAGATGACGTGCCTGCGCGGAATCTGCATGACACCAGTTTCTTGCCGGCTGTCGCGCCGCTGGCGGTGGTGCGCCCCGACAGCCCCGAGGGCGTCGCCGAGGCGGTCAGGATCTGCGCCGAACACGGTGTGCCGATGGTCGCGCAGGGTGGGCTGACTGGCCTTGCCGGGGGCGCGCACCCGGTGGCAGGCTGCGTCGCCATCTCGCTCGAGAGGTTGGCCGGGATCGAGGAGATCGACCCCGCGGCGGCGACCATGACGGTGCGCGCCGGCACGCCGCTCGAGGTGATCCAAAAGGCGGCCGACGAGGCGGGTTTCTTCATTCCGCTCGACCTCGGCGCGCGCGGGTCGTGCCAGATCGGCGGCAATATCGGCACCAACGCCGGCGGCAACCGGGTGATCCGCTACGGCATGACGCGCGAGATGGTGCTGGGACTCGAATATGCGCTGCCGGACGGAACGTTGATCGACGGTCTCAACAAGATGCTGAAGAACAACGCTGGCTATGATCTGAAGCAGCTCTTCATCGGCTCCGAGGGCACGCTGGGCATCGTGACCCGCGCGGTGCTGCGGATGCACCCGAAACCGGGCTGCGTCAACGCGGCGCTCTGTGGCCTTTCGTCCTACGAGGACGTCCTCAAGTTGCTGGCGGCGGCCCGGCGCGGTCTGGGCCCAATGCTCTCGGCTTTCGAGGTGATGTGGCCCGACTACTGGCAGGTGGTCACCGGGGAGGTCGGCGCGCGCAGCCCGCTCGAAGGCACCCATGCAATGTACGTGCTGCTCGAGGCGCAGGGCCTCGACGAGGATATCGACGGGCCGCGATTCATGTCATGGATCGAGGGAGCCTTCGAGGCGGGCATCATCGCCGATGCCGCCATCTCGCAGAGCCTCGGCGACGTGCAGTCCTTCTGGGACGTGCGGGATGCCTGCGCCGAGTTCCAGATTGTACTGGGGCCGCATTGCGCCTTCGACATCGGCCTGCCGCAGACCAGGATGAACGAATTCGCCGATGCCTGCCGGGCGCGGCTGAAAGAGGATATGCCCGAGGCGCTGTCGGTCTATTACGGCCATATCGGCGACGGCAACCTGCACATTGTGGCACTCGACCGCGCACAGGCGCAGCCGCCGATGAAACGCATCAGCGCGGTTGTCTACGACACGGTGCGCGACTTCGGCGGCACGATCTCGGCCGAGCATGGCATCGGCCTGTTGAAGAAACCCTACCTCTCCTACACCCGGTCCGAGAAGGAACTCGCGCTGATGGCCCGCATCAAGGCCGCGCTGGATCCGCAGGGGCTGCTCAACCCGGGCAAGGTCATCGACACGCCCGCAACCGGAAAGACCGACGCATGAACGCTCTGAAATCCCGCCTGCAGAAGGGCGAGTTCGTCGCCGCCGCCTGGGCCGAGTTGGGCCACCCGGACATCGCCGAGATCTTCGTGCGCCACGGCTGGCCGGTGGTGCTGATCGACGGCGAGCACGGCATCGGCGATCTCGAGACCTGGGTGGCGGTGGCCCGCGCTGTCGAGGCGGCGGGCGGCGAGGTGATCCTGCGCGTACCCGACGGGTCCGACACAACGCTAAAGAAGGTGCTCGACCGCGGTTTCCGGTCGATCGTCGTTCCGATGGTGAACAGCGTCGAGCAGGCGCGCGGCATTGCCGCCTCCTGCCGCTACCCGGTGCGCGGCACAGGTGGAGTGGGGCGTGGTTACGCGGCGCCGATCGTGCGCGGCTCGGACTACGGCACGCGGCCGGACTATGCGGTGCGCACGGCAAACGAGGACATGCTTCTGTTCGTGCAGTGCGAGACCCGCGAGAGCATCGACGCGCTGCCGGGCATCTGCGCGGTGGAAGGCGTGGACGGGATCTTCCTCGGCCCCAATGACCTGGCGGCAACCCTCGGCAACATGGAGCAGATGGAGCATGCAACCCCGCAGGCGGCCTTTGCCGAGGTCGAACGGGCGGTGACCGGGGCCGGCGCGCTGCTGGCAACCGTCTGCGGTGGCGGGCGGGACTGGGCCGACCTGCGCGCACGCGGATTCACCCTCGTGGCCGGCGTCAACGACGTGTCTTTCCTCATCGGCGCCGCCTGTGACGCTGCAGCAGTCCGCGACGAGCAGCTGGCAGATCTCGCGTAAGGCCGGATTTCCTGACATTGCCCCGCGTGCTAAGACGTCGGGGTTGCGCCGGCGGGCGCCCGAGAACAAGGCGACCCGAATGAGCGTGAACCGGAAGATGCAGATCGAACAACCCAAGACGTTGACCGAGATCGTCGTCGAACGGCTGCGCGAAGCGATCATCGATGGCCACTACAAGTTCGGCGAGAATATCTCGGAGGACAAGCTGGCCAACGCCTTCGGGGTCAGCAGATCGCCGGTGCGCGACGCGCTCAACGCGCTTCAGTTCACCGGTCTGGTCACCATCAAGCCGAAGCGCGGCAGTTTCGTGTTTCAGCCCACGGCGGCCGATGTGGCCGAGATTTGCGACTATCGGCTCATGCTGGAGCGCGAGGCGCTCCGGCTGTCGATGGCAGCCGATCGCGAGGGCTTTCTCGTGGCACTGTCTGACGCGGTGGAGCGGATGCGCGAGCGGATGCAGGCGGGCGACGAAATCGGATACGTGCGTATCGACACCGAGTTCCACAACCTCTTCTTCGACTTCTGTGGCAACAACCTCGTGCAGAATGCCTTCGATCTGGTCGAGGCGCGCATCGCGACCATTCGAACCGCGCTGAACGCAAGGTTCAAACAGCGGCGCGAGGACAGCTTCGACCAGCACGTTGCGATCGTCGAAGGCTTGCGAAAGGTCGACTGGGAGCAGGTGGACGAGGTCCTGCGCAAGCACATTACCTCGATCCGTTCTGATGCAATCGATGAGCTGTCGAGGGTGTGAGCATCCCTTTCGCCGAGTTTGCTCTTAAAGGTCTTGAGAGTTCTCTCTTCTTCTCGGCTTCTGCGGGGTCCCGCGTCTGCTAACGCGCTGGACGTGTACAGGCTTCCCCGGGTACCGGGCGCTCTTGCAGATTGGCGCTTATGCCAATCCGAGGCGGGGTAGGGATGCCGCAGAGCATACATCTGTGGTCCCAGGCTCCACCTTCGCCCCTGCTCCGCTTACCGGCTGCCGGGCAGCACGGCCAGCACCGCCACCGCCTCCGCGATGGCGAGCGCATCTTCGAGCTCGACACCGAGATAGCGCAGGGCGCCAAAAACACCCCCTTTCGCAAGGCAATGACTTGACAATGCACGGAAAACAGGATCAGACGGACAGTCGTGTCGGGAATACGCTGTGAGATAATTTCGATTTTTCCACTACGGATGAGGCCTACGGTGACGATGGCGCACAAGATCATTTAGCTGATACTGACCTTCATTGCATCGCTGTTGGTCCTTGGCACGGCAGGCTCCCTTTCGGCCGAGCAGGGTTGGCAAACCGATCTGACCTTTCTGGCCGACCGGGACGCAGTCGACGACCGGCATGACGACGGGCTACAACTCGAGCTTGAGACGCGATTTGTTTACGGGCTCAAGACGAGCCGTCGTTTCGAAGCTGCCGGACGGGGCTGGACGGATCTGTCCTTTGGCCTCTCGCGCGAACGCTACCCCGACGCGGAGAATAACGACCGGCTCTATCTCGATGCCGAGATCCTGGGCATGGTGCCGCTGGATCACCCGTTCTGGACGCAGCTCCGGCTGGGGGCACAGGCCCGCCATGCCACCGGACCCGATGGCGAGGTCTATTCCCGGATGCGGCTTTCCGGCGCCCTGCGCTTTGCCCCGGCACAGCGCCAGACCGTGCAGCTGCGCGCCCGGATCGGCTATCGCGAGCAGAACGATCTCAAGACCTTTCGCGGCTACGACCAGCGCGAATACCTGTTCGATGTGATGCATCTGTGGGGCTCCGACGACTGGAGCCGGCGCGTCACCACGACACTCTATGCCGAGCGGCGCGACGCCGAGGCCGCGAGGTTCAGCTATGATGAGCTCGGGCTGCGCTTCTCCTACCGCCAGCGCCTCGATCCGGACACGGATCTGGTGGCCAAGACGGCGCTATTCACCCGCGATTACAATGCCGGCGGGCGCTATGACGAGCGCTTTCATGGGAGTTTCGGCATCGAGACGGCGCTCACGGAGCGGCTGAACATGGAAGCCTATGTCGGTTACGAAACAAACGACTCTACAAATGGCAGAAAGTCCTACCACGGCAGTCTGCTCGGGATGATGTTCATGATCCCGCTGAACTGATCAGCAAGATGCCGCCGGCCCCGCTTTCAGCCGCATGGGTCCGATGCGGCTCAAGCTGCCCGCCGTATCGTCACCCGCACCATCCACAAAGACGCCGCGAACATCCATGTTTCGCTGATGATCTACTTATTCGCACTTAATAATCTACCGTAGGGGGAAGACATCTTGGCAAAGAAAATCCTGATTTTTGGCGGTGACGGCTTTTGTGGCTGGCCGACCGCACTTCATCTTTCTGCGCTGGGAAACGAGGTCGCAATCGTCGACAATCTTTCGCGGCGCGCGATCGACGCCGAGCTGGGCGCGTCGAGCCTGACCCCTATCGCCGAACTCGAAACCCGGCTCGATGCCTGGGAGGAAATCTCTGGCCGGCGCATCGCCTTTCACCGGCTGGATATCGCCGAGGATTACGACGGGCTGCGCGCGCTGCTCGACACGCAGCGCCCCGACACCATCGTGCACTTCGCCGAACAGCGCGCGGCGCCCTATTCGATGAAGACTCCCGCGACCAAGCGCTACACGGTCGACAACAATATCCGCGCCACCCACAACACTCTGGTGGCGCTGACCGATCTCGGACTCGACTGCCATCTCGTCCATCTCGGCACGATGGGGGTCTATGGCTATGACGGGTTCAATGGCGAGATCCCGGAGGGCTATCTCGATGTGAAGATCGAAGAACCCGACGGCAGTCTGAGTGAACACGACATCGTTTTCCCCACCAAGCCCGGCAGCGTCTATCACATGACGAAGTCGATGGATCACCTGATGTTCCAGTTCTATGCTCGCAACGACCGGCTGCGGATCACCGATCTGCATCAGGGCATCGTCTGGGGCACCCAGACCCCGGAGACCCGGCGCGATCCGCGGCTGATCAACCGCTTCGATTACGATGGCGATTACGGCACGGTGCTAAACCGCTTCGTGATGCAGGCGGCGGTGGGCTATCCGCTCACTGTGCATGGCAGCGGTGGCCAGACCCGCGCCTTCATCAATATCCAAGACACCGCGCGCTGCGTTTCGCTGGCGGTGGCGAACCCGCCGTTACGGGGCGAGCGCGTGCGGATCTACAACCAAGTGGCGGAGTCGCTACGCGTGCGCGACCTGGCGGCGCTGGTGGCGGAACTGACCGGGGCGAGCATCGCCCATGTGGACAATCCCCGCAAGGAGGCCGACGAGAACCGTCTTCAGGTCTCTAATGCCGGCTTCCGCAGCCTCGGGTTTCATCCGATCTTACTGCGGGACCGGCTGCTGGCGGAAACGCTCGACATCGCGCGCCATTTCAAGGAACGCAGCCACCGCGAGACAATCCCCGCGCGTTCGCTCTGGACGCCTGAAAACCGGCCTGGCGTGCTCAAGACCGGAGTGACTGCCACATGACCGAATTTGCCCGGCTGATTGCGCTCGCGATCACGACCTTTCTCGTGGCCACCGTTGTCACCATTCTGTCTAATCCCGATCTCGGTCGTTTCGTTGCGGCAAAGCTTGGGATCTCCTCTGAGCAGCTCCAGACGGTCGAGGGTCGCATGCCCCGACCGATTACGGCGGGGGCCGGTACGCTGACAGTGCAGCGCCCCGATCCGGGCCAGTGGGTTGGCCTCACCGGCTTTCCGGGCTCCGCCGAAATCCGCTTTCCGTTGCCGCACAACCTGCCGGTGCTGAGCGGCCAGTTGCAGCTTGTGCTCGACATCCAGATGATCGCGCATGGCGACGGGCTGGTGCGGGTGCTGATCAACGGCACCGAACGCGAGGCCCTGGTAATTGAACCCGGCGAGCAGCGCCGCAATCTGATCTACGAGCTGCGGCCCGAGGATCTTGCCGGGCGGATGTTGACGGTGGCGCTGACCGGGGACGGGACCACCAATCAGGGCCAGATCTGCCCGAGCAACGCGACCAATCTGGGTGTTGCCGTGGAGATCGACGAGGCCAGCCGGCTGATGCTGCGCCACGAGTCCGGCGAGATCGGCGCCGAAACCGCGCTGGCGATCATACCGCAGCCGCTGAGGTTCACGCAGGTCGATACCGCAGGCGATGGCTCGGTACCACTCTGGGTCGCGCAATACCTCACACGGATGGGCGCGCCGGTGGAGCTCGTGGCCGAAGGTGCTGTTGCGCTGACCGGCGCCAATGCGGTGCCGGTGGCCGAAGATGGCGAGGGCGGCATCCGGGTCGCGGACTCGAAGGAGGGCATTGGCCGGTTGGCGGCCCTGCGCGGCGCGGTGCTGCCCGAAATCTACGGCAGCGACTGGCCGGTGCCGGTCTCGCTGCTGGGCGCCGACACGCAGACCAACAGCTTCCGGCGCAGCCGGCGCTGGACCTTCGGTTACCGCCTCGCCGACATGCCGGACGGACGCTTGCCGAACCGGCTCGATCTGGCGATGGTCACCAGTCGGCTCGGCGCCGAGGCCGACTGGAATCTGCGGGTGACGCTGAACGGGACACTGATCCATTCGTCGAGCCATGACGGGCGCTCCGAGCGCATCGACCTGCCGGTGGCGCTGCCCGCCGCGCGTCAGGGGCTGATCAACGAAATCGAGGTGACGCTCGTCGATCCGACGCCGAACCAGGGGATTTGTCGCGCCGGCCCCGACGCGGCGGCGCAGATGCTGGACGAGACGGTGCTCAGCCTCGCCTCACCGGGCAACGAAACCGGGGGCGCCGAGGCTCTGGTACAGCGGCTGGCGCGCGGCGATGCCGTCGCGCTTGCGCTGCCCGGCGATCTGTCGCTGGCCGCCGCGCGCGATGGCGCAGCGCTGCTCGGGCTCGTCCTGCCGCTGACCACGCCGGTTGCAAGCGCAGACGCCGCGGAGGTTCCGCGCATCGCGGTGATCTCCAGTGAGGCGCCGAGTGCCGGCACTTCGGGCGAGGTGGTGCATCGCTATCTGGTGCGGGGCGGTGGCGCGGATCTGCAATCGGTGACTGTAGAGCGGCTCGCCCCCGAAGTCGCGCTGCCGGCGACTGGCCTTGGCGACGCGGCGCTGCTGATCGAATGGTGAGCGCCGCGGCAAACCCGCCGCCCCCGGTCACGGACGGGCATGACGCAATCCTGTCGCGGGCGCAGTTCTCGTCCGTCGACAGCGCGCCGCTGCGCCTGACCCGCCCCGTGGCGCACTGGATCGCGCCGCAGGCGATCTGCGTCACGCTGCTCCTCGCGATGCTGGGCACCTATGCGCTACACAACATTCCGCTGTTAGAGCGGATCTTTCCCGAGGGAGATATCTATCTCACGAGGTACGAGGGCTCTTACACGATCCCCATCCGGCTGTTCATGCTGAGCTTCTATCTAGGCTATGCCAGTGCCATGGACGGCGGTTTGTCCGGACGCATTTTCTTTGGCCTGGATCTTTGCCTGACCGCCCTTTTGACGTTTGGCATCTTCGATCTGATGGCGGCGCTCTTGCATCTCTATCTAGAGCTGCCAATGCATCTTCATATGGCACTGCCGATCTCGGGGCTTGCCGGGCTGCTGATCTTTTCCGTACGCATCCTGCGCCATGGCGACATGCCGCCGCGCGACGACAGCCCGATGCGCAAGCACGTCCACCCGACTCAGTTTCTCGTCGCGTCCCTTACGGTTTCCCTGTCCGCCGGCATCTCGATGACGGTGGCCCGCATGGATCTGCCCGGCATTGCCAAGCTGCGCGAACTGGCGCTGCTGGGAGGCATCGGCACCGGCGTTTTCCTGTTCCTTCCGCTGCTCTTCGTGCTGCTGAACTGGGTTGCTGCGTTCCGGGGTATCTTCTACCCGCCAGGGCGGTTTGCGCCGCCGATCACGGTGATCATACCGGCGCATAACGAGGCGCATATCATCGACGACACGATCCATTCGCTGGATGTCGCCGCGGAGCACTATCACAACGATGTGACGCTGCTGGTGATCGACAACAATTCGTCCGACGCGACACCGAAGATCGTGCGGGAAGCGCTGCTCCGGGCGCGACGTATCCGGGGGCGGCTGCTGTCCGAACCGGTGCCGGGCAAAGCGCATGCGCTCAACAGGGGCATCGCAGAGACCCGCACCGACTATGTCGTGCGCATCGACGCGGATACGCAGGTCACTCCCGAGGCGCTGTGGCGCGTCATGCGGCATTTCTCCAATCCGCTGGTCGCTGTTGCCGGCGGTCAGGCACTCGCGCCGGGCGGCGGGTTTTTCGATGGCGTGCGCGATCTGGAGGTGATCCTGAAGGTCGGGCTCGATCAGGTGGCCTATGGCGCCGGCGACGCGATCATCGGCGTCCCGGGCATGTTCGTGGCCTATAACACGCAGGCGCTGCGCGAGGCTGGCAGCTTTGCCAGCGGGATGAACGGCGAGGACACCGACGCGGCCATCCGCATCGCCGAATCCGGTCGTCGCCTGGTGGTCGATCCGAGCGCGACCTTCGTTTCGGAAGTGCCGCGCACCTTTTCGCACATGCGCGAGCAGCGGATGCGGTGGTTTCGCTCTCTCTTCCACGTCATGGCACGCAATCGCCAGCATTTTCACCTGCGCAACCTGTCGATCCGCAGCAAGCTGTTGATGCCCTATCTGCTCATCAATACCGCCCGCCGAGCCATCGCCCTGCCGTTCTTGCTCTTCGCAACAATCTTCCTGCTCATGGCCCCCGACCCGAGGAGCTCAATCTCCGTGCAGGCGGTGCTCGCCTTCCTGATGGGGGCGCCAATGATCATGGTGATCTTTGCTGCCCTGACGATGTGCAGATTCCGCGCGCTGCTGCATCTGCCGCAATATCTGGTCTTTCGGATGTTCCGCTCCTACCTGACGCTGGAATCCATGCTCTCGATCAGCTTTCAGGGATATCAGACAGGCGTTTCGGCCCGGCGGTCGCCGGGGGCCAAGGCGACGGAATAGGGCGGCTTTCTCAGGTTGCCTGGCCCTGAGTTCTACGATCCGCCAACACGGTTTTCAGGCGGCCAGATCTGCGGCACAATCGACCCAAAGGCTGCACGCGCCAGATCTCTGAGCTACCCCCATCTCTTGGAGAGGATCTGGCGTAATTTAAGCTACTCGCTGCACGTGCTGATCGGGTCAGTTAATATCAGTCGTCTGCCAATAGACCAGCGTCGGAGGCTTTCTGTCGGGGCTGAGTGCGGGATGATTTTAGAAGGTAGTGCGTTTCCGGACGGCCGCTTTCGTCTCTGATCCGGTTTCCCAGACATGCAGGTAGACGCACTCGGATTTCAGGGTACACCACAGCCTCTCGATGAAGAAGTGTAAGCATCCGGCATAGGCCGTGGTCATGCCGCACGTCGGCGCTCTGATGGCAGCCAATTCCAGGGCAGAAGGTCCGGCATGCGTGATGCCGTTGTGCTGGGGAGTCGGGCGAGGACGTCAGCGAGCCATGCTTGCGGGTCGATGTCGTTCATCTTTGCCGTGACGACCAAGGAGTACATGAAGGCTGCTCGATCGCCGCCGCGCTCGGAGCCGGCGGAGAGCCAGGACCTTCACCTACATACGTCGCAACGTTGAAGCGGTCGAAGGAGACAATATCACAATGGCCGCCCCGAGGAGCAGCGCGAAAGTACCATTCATCTAGTCGGCCTGGTCGCTGGGAGCGGCTAGTAGCAGGCTTCTACGGGTAGGTTGCAAGCGGTTTGCGCCGCGACGCCGGACCACATGCAGCCGTGCGCAAGAACTGTGACGAGTGCGAGTGCAGCGCGCATCACGTCAAGCCACCCACTTTGGCATGGTTAATAAGTTCTCCTGATGGATTAGGGGCGCATCAGTCCCTCCACTCGTGCTTCCGAGCCCACGACCGAGCCGGGAATGGCGGGTGCTGTCGCTGGTTGACAATCTTTGCCATGCCCGGCAAGATACGCGCATGGCGACTATGAACGTATCCCTACCGGACCCGATGAAATCCTGGGTCGAATCCCGCACCCGCGACGGGCGCTACAGCAATGCCAGCGACTATGTCCGCGACCTGATCCGGCGCGATCAGGCGCGCGAGGCAGCCGTGGCCGAGATCCAGAGGCTGGTGGACGAGGGCCTGCAGAGCGGGCCAGCACGGCCCTTCGACATGGCGGCCTTCCTGAAGGACCGGGCCGACACTGAATGAGCCGCGAACTGCGGCTACGCCCGGCGGCCGAAAGAGACCTTGCCGAAATCTGGGACTATACCGAGCAGGAACATTCCCGCGCGCAGGCGATCGACTATCTCCAGGGTCTGGACGCGACCTTGCGGCTGCTGGCCGACTACCCCGAGATCGCCCGTCTGCGGGACGACTTCACGCCCCCAGTGCGGTTGCACCGCTACCGGGCCCACATAGTCGTCTATGTTGCGCACAATACCACGCTGGAGGTGATACGGGTGCTGCACGGACGGGCGAACTGGGATGTCGTCCTGAGCGAATGACGCGGGTGCAAGGCAAGTTCCATCGGAGTTTTGTGCCCCTGCTTGGAACGAGCAATGAGCTGCCCCCAAAATTCGGACACTGACATAAGCTATGATTTGCAGTCTGCTGATCTTCGACGACAAGGAGATCAGAGATGTCGAAGCGCAATCAGCACGCGCCTGAGTTCAAGGCGAAGGTCGCGCTGGAAGCCCTGAAAGGCGAAGAGACGGCCGCCGAGCTGGCAAGCCGGCTCGGAGTGTATCTAGGACCGGCAGGTGTTTGCATGCAAACGCCGAGAGGCGACGATGATCCATCAATGGAAGCGAGCCCTGCTCGAAGGCGCCTCCGGTGAGTTCGAGTGCGGGGGCCGCAAGAAGCCGGAGATTGACGAGGAGCAGGTGAAGGAGCTCCACGCCAAGATCGGGGAGCTGGCGGTGGCCAACTCTTTTTGGAACGAAATCTGAAGCCTTGGGGCGGGAAGTGAGGCGCGGCATGATCGAGCCTGACCACCCGGATCTGTCGATCGGCCAGCAGTGCAAGTTGCTGTCGATCGCGCGTTCGTTTTTCTTCCCCGGCTCGGAGGGCACGCTGGGGGCTATCACACGCATCCGGGTGAAGCTCCGCCCGCTGCCGAAGGAAAAGCGCCTCGTGGTCGCGGGCTTTGCCAACTTCCGCGCCTCGCTGGCAGCCGCGATGCCGCCGCTGCAGGACAACCCGACAGCCATCGAAGTGATGGATGAAAGGGTGCAGGCGCTGGCCGATGAGGCCGGTCTGCTTGGCCGCCTGCCCGAGACCCTGCGTCCGCAGGGCGGTAAGGCGCTGGCCTACACCTTCGTTGAATTCAATGGCAATGATGCGGCGGAACTCGAGGCGCGCATCGCCGCCTGCGAGGCGCGTCTGCAGGGCTTGCCCGGCATCCGGGCGGTGCATGTCGCCGCAGGCAGCGATGAGATCCGCGAGCTCTGAGCGATCCGTTCGGCCGGTGTCGGACTTTTGGGGAAGGTCGAGGGCCGCGCCCGACCGGTGGCCGTCGTCGAGGATTGCGTGGTGCACCCCGAGACGCTGCCGGAGTTCCTTGATGGATTTCTCGACATCCTCACCCGGCACGGTCTGAGCTTTGGCATCTATGGGCACGTCGACGTCGGCTACCTGCACATCCGCCCCGCGCTGGACATCGACGCCGAGGCAGACCGTGCGCGGCTGGTGCAGGTCTCGGACCAGATTTTCGCGTTGGTGAACCGGCATGGCGGCATCTTCTGGGGAGAACATGGCAAGGGGGTGCGCGGTGCTTATCTCGAGGGCTGGATCGGGCCAGAGGCCTACGCCGACTTGCAGGGGGTAAAGGCCGCCTTCGATCCCGCGGGACGCTACAATCCCGGCAAGCTGGTGGCCACGGACACGCCGGTCATGGGCATCGCCACGACGCCGTTCCGGCCCTTCAACGCGCCCAACGGCGATCCGCTGGAAAAGGCCTTCCGCTGCAACGGCAACGCGCAATGCCTGAGCTACGCGGCCAGCGTGCCCATGTGCCCGTCGTTCAAGGCGACGGGGGACGTGCGCCACTCACCAAAAGGCCGGGCCGATGCGCTGCGGGCGTGGCACGAGGACCGTCGGACCGCAGAGGCGACGATTGACGAGGCGGATCTTCTTGGCACGCTCGACACCTGCCTCGGTTGCAAGGCCTGCTCCTCGAACTACCCGGTGCAGGTGGACATTCCGGCGATGCGCGCGGCGTTCTACGCGGATGTCTACACCCGCAAGGCGCGGCCGCTGGCGGACCGGGCGATGCTGCTGGCCGAACGTCTGAGCCCGCTCATGCTGCGCGCGGCGCCCGTGATATGCCCCTTCTGGCCGCTCGCGCGGCGCGCCGCTGAGGCCGTGCTGGGCGTTACAAACCTGCCCGCTGATCTGGCGCAGCCCTTGCCGCGTTCGGCACGGGTCTCACTGTCTGAGCTCAAACAGCGCGCGCTTCCGGCGCGCGCGGTTCTTGTGTGGAGGGATTGGTTCTCGGCGCTCTATGACGGCGCGACGCAGCGCGATGTCTATCAAGGCCTCACGGCCCTCGGCTATGTGCCGCTCTTTGTCGAGATGCTGCCAGCGGGCAAAGTGGCGGGTGACCTTGGCGACCGGGCGGGGTTTGCGAAGATGGCGCGGCGTTTGGTGGCGGCGCTCAGCGACGGGGCGGCCAGCGGCGCGCCGATGATCGGTCTCGACCCGGCCTTCGTCATGGCGCTGCGGCAGGACTATCGCAAGGCGGGGCTCGACGTGTCGGAGGTGCTCTTGCCGCAGGAATTTCGTGCGGCGGAGGTCCGGGCCGGCGCCACCGGATGTCCGGCTTGTTTGCCGGGAACCCACGCAGCTGCTGAAGACTAGATCCAAGGCCATCAAATGCCGCGGCGAAAGAGATGGTTCGACGCCCGCACCGTCTCGCAAATGCCCTGCACGCTCTTCGGACAAGGCGTGTCTACAGAGGCTTATTGATCGAACTCCAGGTGAATCTTCTCCGAGACTTCGGAGCTCTCGGTAAAGCGGTCTATGCCATAGCTGGAGATATCGACTGGCGACGCCTCACCCCGCACCAAAGCGGCGAGGCACTGGCCGACGGCCGGTGCGATCTGGAAGCCCCCGCCGCTGCCGCCGAAGGCGTGGAACAGGCCCGGCATGGTGGTGCTGGGCCCGATCACCGGCAGCATGTCCGGCAGGTAGCCTTCGACCCCGGACCACACGCGGATGACCTCGGCCCGCGCCAGCATCGGGATGCATTGAGCCAACTCGCGCATCCCACGCAGTGTTTTGGCGGGCGGGACATGTGTGAAAGCGCCTGATGGCAAGGAGTGGGTGCGCGGATAGCCCGAGAAGATGATGTTGCCGCGCGGGATCTGCCGCACGATGACATCGCCCTCGACCATGTGCACCGAAGGGTGCAACCGGTGCGGCAGGGGTTCGGTGACGAATTGCGGCGGGCCGGCGCTGAACATCGGCACGGGCTCGCCGGCCTTCTCGGCCAGCGCCCCAGACCAGGCTCCGGCGGCATTCACCAGCTTTGGCGCCTCGAAGCGGCGGCCGTCGGTACTCGTGACGGCAAAGCCTCCGGAGGTGACGTCGAAGCCGGCCATCTCGCAGCCCTCGATCACCGTGCCACCGGCGCGGACCATCGCCCGGGCGACGGGCGGCGTGCTGAGCCGGGGATTGGCGACGGCGCTGCGCGGGCTGAAGGCGGCAAGGCGAATGCGGTCCGACAGGAAGCCAAACCGCTTGCGCAGGAGCGCGCCCTCGAGAAGCTGCGACTCGACTCCGAACCGCGTGGCGGTTTCGACATCCTTGCGCAGCTGGGTCTCGCCCCGCTCGCCGCCAGCGAAATAGAGATGCCCGGTGCGGTCGATCTCGCAGTCCTCACCCGTCAGGCTGCCATAATTCTCCCAGAGCTCCTGCGCGCGGATCGACAGGGGGTATTGCAGTGCCGAGCGTCCATGCAGGCGGAGGTTGCCGAAGTTGGTGGCCGAGGCCTGTGCCCCGATCTGCCCCTTCTCGAGGAGCGTCACCCTCAGACCCGCCCGCGCCAGAAACAGCCCGGTGAAGGTGCCGAACAGCCCTCCGCCGATCACGAGCACATCGCTTTGCAGGGCCGGGCTCATGTGCCTTCCCCTTCTGGTGCGATGGGGCCTGCATCGAAGACCAGCGGGATGGGCCGGACCGGTGCCTGTGTCCGCAGACGGCCGGGCGGTTCACCGGTGGCCGAGGCCACGATCTCGCCAAGCGCGGGCCCGCAGAAACGGCCCTGGCAGCGCCCCATGCCGCAGCGGGTGATGGACTTAACGCGGTTCACCTCGATCGGGCCGGAGGGCGTGTCGAGCGCAGCGCGGATCTCGCCTGCCGTGACCCGCTCGCAGCGGCAGATCAGGACATCGTCGGCGAGGGAGGCGGCTTGCTTGGCAGGCCAGCGGAAGGCGTCGGTCATCGCCCGCTGGAACCCGTGCTGCTTGCGCAGGCGCCGCGTGTTGCGCTGGACTTGGCGCGCGTCGGCGGCCCGCCCGAGGCTTTCCAGCGGGCTCTGCGCCGCGAGGCGCCCGGCGGCATCCGCCGCATCGGCACCGCCGATGCGCGCGCTATCTCCCGCAAGCCAGAGCCGTTCGCCTGCGCGTCCCATGTCGTCGGTGCGGGGAAACCACTGCCGGAAGTCTGGATCGAACGCGAAGGTCGCGCCAGCCAGCTCGGCCAGCTGTGTCTCCGCCCGCAGCCCGTGTCCCAGCGCCACCGCATCCGCCTCGGCAGTCATGTCGCGCCCGCGGGCTGTGGTGTAGCGCAGCCGTTGCACGCGGCTGTCCCCCTCGATCCGGTCCAGCCGAACGCCCGAGCGCAGCGTGACCCCGCCGCGCCTGAGCTCGGCGATCAGCGACAGGCCCTGCAGAGCGGTGCGGGGCTCGTGGCGCAGCATCGCGGGAAAGGCCCGGGCCTTGCCGCTGGCAGGGGTTGTGTCGAGCACGGTCAGGTCGCGATGCCCGAGCCGCAGGTACTGCGCCGCCGCGAGGTAGAGCAGTGGCGAGGACCCGGCGAACACCACCTTCTGACCGATGAAGCTGGCATGCCGTTTCAGTGCCACCTGCGCACCACCCAGCGTGAACACACCCGGCAGGGTCCAGCCCGGCATGGGCATGAGCCGGTCGGTCGCGCCGACGGCGATGACGAGATGGGTATAGGTCAGGCTGTCGAACCCGTCCGGGCCAAGCAGCTCCAGCCGGTTGTCGTGGCAGGCCCAGGCCAGCGTACCCGTGCGAAAATCGCACTGCAGCAACACCGCGTCCTCGGCGTCTTCTCGGCGGGCGATGGCCTCGGCCGAGGCGCTGAACAGCGCCGGACGATGCGGGGCGGTCATCGGCGACAGGCGCCGGGTGCCCTGGCCGCCTGCCAGCGGGCTTTCCTCCAGCACGATGGGCCGCAGCCCCGCCTCGACCAGCGTGCGCGCTGCGGCAAGACCGGCAGGTCCTGCGCCGACGATGACGATCCTCGTGTCGGTCTGCATCTCAGTCGGAACCGCCGTGGGGGCGTGAGCGCAGGCGCAGGCCGTCGCGGGCCTCGGTCATGCATCCGCGCAGGCGTCTGCCGTCCTCGTCCCACATGGTGCATTCCTGGCAACTGCCCATCAGGCAGAACCCGGCGCGACCGCCTCCGTCGAACTCGTTGACGCCGCAGCGCTCCCGCGAGGCCAGCACTGCCGCCAGCAGCGTGTCATTGGGCCGTGCGGTAATTTCTTCGCCGTCGAATTCGAAGCGCAGCGGGCGCGGGGCGCCTGGGTCGATGGGATGAAAGAGATGGTGCGCCACGGTTATTACCATGCAATATCTACTATGGCACTATGAGAGATCACAATTGCTCCTTCGTCAAGCCTCCACGTTCGCGGCGGCCTTTGGTCCGCGTCAGGAGAAGGAGATGGACCGTGCCGCCGCAAGGATCATTGGCGCGAAAGAGGCTTCGAGCTGTTCGCGCGTGTAGCGCAGGGTCGAGAGCGCCAGCGAGACCGCCCCGATCATCTGCCCCTGCGCGCCCAGGATCGGCGCCGCAATGGAGGCATCTGCGTGGTAGATTTCTTCGAAGGCGGTGGCATAGCCCTTGAGCCTTGCCTCCTCGATGATCTCCTTAAGCCTGCTGATGTCGGTCACGGTGTTCTGCGTGTGGGCCCGAATCTCCGAGGCTTCGAGAATCGAGGCGATCTCTTCGGGAGGCAGGCGCGACAGCATCGCACGGCCGGGGGCCATGCAGTAGGCGGGTAGACGGGTGCCGATTGTCACGTCCGTATGGAGCACGTGCCGGCTCAGGAAGCGCGAGATGAAGACAATCTCGGTGCCATCCAGAACGGTCAGGTTCACGGTCTCCTCGGTTTCCTTGCTCAGGTACTGCAGCACCGGCATCGCCCGGTCCACGAGCCGCGATGTCCGGGTGAAATGATGCGCGAGATCCAATGCCTTGACTGACAGCTGGAACTGCCGCGTGCGCGTGTCCTTCTCGAGATACCCCAGGCTTTCCAGCGTGTGTGCAAAGCGTTGCGCACCGCTGAGGTCCATGCCGGTCTGCTCGGCGATGTCCGAAAGGGTCATGTGCGGATGCTGCCCGTTAAAGGCCTCGAGGACGCGGAACGCCTTGGCCACCGATTGCACCATCAGCGGGTCCGCCCGCTTTGCCGGCTTCTTCTTTTCTTCTGCCACCACTTCGTTCCTCGATCCCGGCTACGACACGCACCACGCACCTGCGTCGGCACTGCGTTTCTTTCTGTAACACGGGTCGAATTTCAACCGACAGGCTCAAGACGATTGACAAACCCGCGTTCAATCATTTTTATCCAATAGTAACTATCACAATGCAATGGATACTATGGACAACTTCATCCTGACCGAGAAAACCGACAACGTGTTGACCATCACGTTGAACCGTCCTGAGAAGATGAATGCCTGGAACGCGTCCATGCGTGACATGCTCATTGAGGCGTTCGAAACCGCTGAGGCGGATGACGAGGTCCGCGCCATCATCCTGACGGGTGCGGGCGATCGGGCCTTCGGCGCCGGACAGGACCTGAGCGAGAGCAAGACCTTCGACGCGGACCGCACCGAAAGCTGGATGGGCGAGTGGAAAAAGCTCTACGCCTGCCTGCGCGACAGCTCCAAACCCATCGTCGCGGCGCTCAACGGCGTGGCTGCGGGCTCTGCTTTCCAGGTGGCGCTGCTGTGCGACCTGCGCGTGGCGCACTCCGGCGTGCGCATGGGGCAGCCCGAGATCCTTTCGGGCATTCCGACCGTCACCGGCAACTGGGTGATGCGCGACATGATCGGCATTGCCCGCACCATCGACCTGACCTTCACGGGACGGATGCTCGACGCCAAGGAAGCGTATGAGTGGGGCCTGATCAGCCGCCTGGTCGACCAGGACAAGGTTATGTCCGCGTCGATGGAACTGGCACGGGACCTGGCGACCAAGCCCCCGGTGGCGATGCGCCTGAACCGTCAGCGCATCAAGGAAGTCACCCAGGAAGGCTACGAAGATGCCATGCAGGCAGGCGTCCGCATCCAGCTCGAGGCCTATGCCACCGGCGAGCCCCAACGGATGATGGAAGAGTTCTTCGCCAAGCGTGCAAAGGCCTGACCGGCACGCGGTGATCTTCCCGAAAGACCGCGGCTTCCGCCCCAGCGGCGGGCGTCGCTCAATCAGATCAACAATAAACCAAGCCAACCTTCCAACAGAGGTACCCCCCATGATCAAGACCGACAGATCGCGCCTGAGCCGCCGCAGCATGCTGGCCATCGGCACGGCCGCCCTCGCGACCCCGATGCTGGGCCGCAGGGCGAATGCACAGACCACCTCGCTGACCGTCGCTGACCCGGGCGGCCCGTTCAACGCCGGCTTCAGCAAGGCTTTCTACGAGCCCTTCACCGCCGAAACCGGCATCGAGATCGTGCCCGTCGCCCGCGACGCCGAGCCGACCGCGCAGTTCAAGTCGATCGTCGAAACCGGCAGTTACATCTGGGATGTCTGCACCCTGACCCTGTCGGCGCGGCTGATCCTGGAGCGGGAGGACCTGCTCGACGACATCCAGCTTGACCCGGCGCTGGCCGAGAACATGATGCCGGGCTCGGTACATTCGAACTTCTTGGGCACCGACGTTTACGCGACGGTCTCGGCCTTCAACACGCAGAACATGGAGAACGGTCCGTCGAGCTGGGCTGATTTCTGGGACACCGACGCGTTCCCCGGCCGCCGCGCCCTGCGCCGCAACCCGATCGACACGCTGGAACAGGCGCTGATGGCTGACGGTGTCGCGCCCGAGGACCTGTACCCGCTCGACGTGGACCGCGCCTTTGCCAAGCTTGACGAAATCAAGGACCACATCGACGTGTGGTGGACCGGCGGCGCGCAGTCGACGCAGCTGCTGCAAAGTGGTGAGGTCGATATGCTGGCTGGATGGAACGCCCGCCTGCAATCGGCCATCGACACCGGCACCCCGGCTGAGCTGGTCTGGAACCAAGGTCTTTACTCTATCGAGGGCTGGGGCCTGCCCAAGGGTGGCCCGAACGTCGACGCCGCGCGCCAGTTCCTGGCCTTCTGCGCCCGTCCCGAGCAGCAGGCGTTGTTCACCGATGACCTGTCCTACGGCCCGACGAACCTGTCGGCCTACGCGCATATCTCCGAAGAGCGCGCCAAGGTGCTCACGACCGCGCCGGCAAACCTTGAGGGCATGGTGCTGGCGGACGAGAGCTGGTGGGAGGCGAACCGCGCCGAGATGACCGAGCGGTTCAATCTCTGGCTCCTGATGTGATACGACTCCTGCCAGCGGCCCCTTAGCGGAGGTCGCTGGCAGGTCCCCAAACTCTTCGCGACACACGTCAAGACGTCCGCTCCGCGCGGCGACCGGCCCGTTACGCTCGGGCCCCGGGCAAGGCCCGTCGCCGATAAAGACCAAGTGCCCGGCACGCTCCGACAGAGGCATCCTCTTCATGAACATTTCCACCCCTTCCGCCGCCACGGCCTCTCCTGCCGCAAAGATCAGGATCGACGGCCTGTCCAAGACATACGGCACGTTCACCGCCCTCGAACCCACGACACTGGACGTTCAGCGGGGTGAATTCCTCACGCTGCTCGGCCCCTCGGGATCGGGCAAGACAACGCTGCTGCAAATGGTCTCGGGGCTGACCCCCGCGACCTCGGGGCGGCTTTCAATCGACGGCGAGAACTGGACCGACCGGCCCGTGCACGAGCGCGGCATGGGGCTGGTGTTCCAGCATTACGCGCTGTTCCCGCACATGACCGTCGAAGAGAACGTCGCCTTCCCGCTGAGGATGCGGAACCAACCCGCCGACCAGATCAAGGCGGCAGTGGCCGAGACGCTGGAGAAGGTGCAGCTCGACAAGTTCGCGCACCGCTTCCCCCGCGAGCTCTCGGGTGGCCAGCAGCAGCGCGTGGCCCTGGCCCGCTGCTTTGTTTTCCGCCCCGAGATCATCCTCATGGACGAGCCCCTGGGCGCGCTCGACAAGGCCCTGCGCGAGACCATGCAGCTGGAGATCCGCCGCCTGCACCGCGAATTCGGCACCACGCTGATCTATGTCACCCACGACCAGGAAGAGGCGCTGGTGATGTCTGACCGGATCTGCGTGATGAACCACGCCAAGGTCGAGCAGCTGGGCACCCCGAGCCAGATCTACTCGGATCCCGAGACGATCTTTGCCGCGACCTTCATCGGCCACTCGAACCTGCTGCAAGGCACGCTTGCCGGCACCGATGACCAGGGCAACACGCTGATCCGGACCGCTGCCGGGACCTTCGCGGGCCGCATGGGCGCCCGTGACGCCGATGCCGGGGCTCACGCCCTGATCGTGCGCCCCGAGCGGGTGTCGCTCGGCGCGGCCACCGGCCCAGGCATGAACGAGCTGCGCGCCACGCTGCGCGACGTGGTCTACATCGGCTCGGACAACCGGCTGCTGCTCGACCTGCCCGACGGCACGGAATTCACCCTGCGTCGCGATCCCGGTGCCGCCATCGGCGCCGAGATCGGCCAGGAGATCACTGTTCATTGGCCCATCGAGGCAGGCCGGGTGGTGTCATGAGCAGCGTGACCTCGAACATCTCCGCCCGGGGTGGCGCGCTGTCGCGTCTCAAGCTCGGGCCGCTCTGGCTTGCCGCGCCGGCACTGGCATTTGTCGCGGTGTTCCTCCTGCTGCCGATGCTGCGGCTGATCGGCCTGAGCTTCTCGGGCGAGGAGACCGCCGGCGTTTCACTGGAGCATTACCAGCACCTCGCAGACACACCGATCTACATGCGGAACCTGTGGATCACCTTCCGGATCTCGATCCTGACGGCCTTCTTCTCGGTGCTGCTGGGTTATCCGGTAGCCGCCTGGCTGGCGCGCCTTCCGGACAGCCGCCGCAACAAGTGGCTGTTCCTGGTGCTGCTGCCCTTCTGGACATCTTACCTGGTCAAGACCTTCGCCTGGATGATCATGCTGGGTGACCGGGGCCTGTTCAATTCGATCCTCACCGGGACCGGCGTCACCGACGGCTCGCTGGACCTGATGTACAACGAGTTCGGCGTGCTGGTGGGCATGGTCCACGCGATGATGCCGCTGGCGATCCTGACGATGGTGCCCGTGATGACCGGCATCGACCAGCGCCTGCCGCTCGCGGCGGGCAGCCTCGGTGCCAAGCGCGCGCAGCGCTTCTGGCTGATCGAGTTCCCGCTGGCGATGCCCGGCGTGGCCGCCGGTGGCCTGCTGACCTTCATCACCTCGCTCGGCTTCTTCATCGTGCCGGCCTACCTTGGTGGCCGGGGCCAGACGATGCTGGCGCAGATCATCATCATGCAGGTGCAGGAGCTCGTGAATTGGGCCTTTGCCGCCGTGCTGTCGGTCATGCTCGTCGCCGCTGCCCTCGTGGCAATCTGGATCTACGACCAGTTCTTCGGCCTTTCGTCGCTGACACAGGCCAGCTCCACCGGGGCGAAGGGGTCCAAGACGGGGGCGCAGTGGCTGCGCGGTGCCGGGCAGAAGGTCCTGGCCGGGCTTGCTTGGATCTGCTCGCCCTTCAACCGGCTCGGGGACCGTGGTGACGAAGGTCCCAAGCCCGTCCGGGCAGCCTATCTGGGGGTTCTGTTCCTGTTCCTTCTGGCCCCGGCAATCATCGTCCTGCCGCTGGCCTTCACCGCCGAGCAGGCGCTGACCTTCCCGCCGCCGTCCTACTCGACGCGCTGGTTCTCCGAGTACTTCAGTTCGCAGATCTGGATCTCGGCAACCCTGCGCAGCTTCGGCGTGGCCTTCGCCACCGCCATCCTGGCCACGCTGCTGGGCGGCATGGCGGCTCTGGCACTGGCGCGCTCGGACAGCAAGTGGGGCAAGGCCGTCTTCGGCCTGATGCTGGCGCCGATGATCGTGCCGCGCATCGTCATCGCGGTGGGGCTGTTCTACCTGATGGCACAGATCGGGCTGGTGGCCTCCAACATCGGCCTGATCATCGGCCACACGCTGCTGGCGATCCCCTTCACCTTCATCGCCATCGGCGCGGTGCTCAAGGGCTACGACTGGCGTCTTGACCAAGCGGCAGCCACGCTCGGCGCGGGGCGGATCAAGGTTCTGAGGCTGATCACCCTGCCGCTGCTGCGGGGCGGTATCATCTCGGCTGCACTCTTTGCCTTCGTGACGAGCTTCGACGAGCTGACCATCGCGCTGTTCATCTCGGGCGGTCTGAAATCGACCCTGCCCAAGCAGATGTGGGACGACATGTACCTTCAGCTGAACCCGACACTGGCCGCCGTGTCCGTCGTGGTGCTGGTGATCGTCACGGTGATCCTGCTGCTGGCGCAGCGTGTGCAGAAATCCTGACGCCCTCTCCCTCGCCGCGCCACCTTTCCGTGGCGCGGCGCTCTGATCCATTTCGAGGAAGACCATGAACATCCAAGGCTTGGCAAAGACCTTCATCGAACAGGCCCAAAAGACGCCTGACCGGGTCTTTGCCCGCACCACCGACGGCACCGTCCTCAGCTTCCGGGCGCTGTCCGATGCGGCGGACGCCATGATCGCATGGCTTGCCGAACACGGCGTGCGCCCAGGCGACACAGTGGCCGTCATGACACGCAACAGCCCCGCCACGCTGGCCCTCGTTCACGGGCTGCTCCGGTCGGGCATGATCTGGGTGCCGGTAAACCCCGCGCTCGTCGGCGACGGGCTGGTGCACGCCATCCGGCTCGTGGATGCCGCCATCGCGGTCTGCGACCCCGAGCTCGAGGCCACGCTTGCCACATGCGAGGCGCAGCCGCGCGAGGGTATCCTCGTGCTGCACAGCCGCGACCTTCCCGCCGCCCCGGCGATACGCCCCGCCTTCGAGGTGGCCGAGCCGACCGGGCTTGCCTCGATCATGTTCACCTCTGGCACCACCGGCCCGGCCAAGGGCGTGCGCGTCACACAGACCATGCTCGAGATCGCCGCCCGCGGTGTCGAGGAGGTCGGCCGCCTTCAGGATGGTGACAACCTCTTCATGTGGGAGCCGATCTACCATGTCGGCGGCGCGCAGGTGATGGTTTTGCCGATCCTGCGCGATGTCAGCCTGACCATCGCCGAAAAGTTCTCGGCCAGCCGCTTCTGGCGTGAGGTGTCTGAGGCGGGCTGCACCCACATTCACCACCTCGGCGGCATTCTGCAGATCCTGCTCAAGCAACCGCCGTCGGATCTCGACCGGAGCCACGGCGTGCGCATCGCCTGGGGCGGCGGCTGCCCGGCTTCGGCCTGGCGCGATTTCGAGGACCGGTTCGGCATCACCATCACCGAATGCTACGGCCAGACCGAGGCGTCCTCGATCAGCTGCGCCAACTCCGAGGGGATCGTCGGGGCCATCGGCCGCCCGCTGCCCTGGTTCGACTTCAAGGTGAAGGACGAGGCGGGACGCATCCTTGGGCCCGGGGACGGACGCGGCGAGATCGTGATCACCTCGACCATCGAGGGCGCGATCTTCGCCGGCTACCACAATGCTCCCGAGGCCACGGCAAAGGCCCTGCAGGCCGACGGGTTCCACACCGGCGACACGGGGTCCTGGGGTGAGGACGGGATGCTGCGCTTCCACGGCCGCGTCGGCGACAGCGTACGCTGCAAGGGCGAGAACGTGTCGGCCCACGAGGTTGAGAGCGTCGCCAACCGGCACCCGCAGATCGAGGAATCCGCTATGGTTGGTGTGCCCGCCGAGATCGGGGAGTACGACATCCAGCTCTTCGTGAGGCCCACCCCGGGCAGCACGCCCGATGCCGAGGCGATCAGCATTTGGCTGCGCGACAAGCTGGCCCCCTACCAGCAGCCGCGCTTCATCGCCTTCATCGACGAGTTCCCCAAGACCCCCAGCCAGCGGATCCGCAAGCACCTGCTGCCCAAAGCTCCCGACCGCTGGGAGCGCGCGACCACCCGAAAGGCCTCCACCGTATGACCACTGACGTCCTCATCACCGGCACCGGCATGTTCGCCGGTCGTATCGCGCTCGACATTGCTGCCACCGCGAAGGAGCCCGTTTCCGTCGTTATCGCCGGGCGGAACGTCGACCGGCTGCAATGGCTGCAGACCGCCGGCAATGCCCGGGCGGCCATGTTCGGCACCCCTGCCACCTTCCGCGCGCACCGGATCGACCTGCTCGAGGAGGGCGCGAGCGAGGCGCTGCTGTCCGAACTGAAGCCGCGTATCGTAGTTCAGGCGGCCTCGATCCAGACCTCGTCGGTGATCTCGGACCAGGGCTCGCGCTGGACGCAGCTGGTGGCGGAGGGCGGCCTGAGCGCCACGGCGGTCTTTCAGGCGCTGATGTCCTCGCGCATGGCGGCGGCGATCACGAAGCTCTGCCCGAAGACCCCGCTGATCAACTGCTCCTTCCCGGACGTGGTCAACGTCATGATCACCGCGATGGGCCATGACGTGCTGTGCGGCACCGGCAACGTGGCCATCCTGTCCAACGTCTTCCGGGGCGCTCCCGCCCGTCCCGAGGGCACCTTGCGGGTGCTGGCGCATTATCAGTGCCTGAAGCCCTGGCGGCAGCCGGCGACAGAGCGTACCGGCCCCGCGCCGCGCATCTTTGCCGATGATACCGAGGTTGCCGATCCCTTCGCGACCTTCGCCGAGTGCAAGCTGACCCCCGAACCCGCGATCGAGATTTCCGGCGCCAGCGGCGTCACCCTGATCCTCGCCCTCGCGGCGGGGACGCCGTGGAGCGGCCATGTGCCCGGACCGTGCGGCTTGCCCGGCGGCTACCCGGTGACTCTGTCCGAGGCGGGGGTCATGAGCCTCGACCTGCCGGCCAGCGTGACCGAGGCCGAGGCCGTTGCCTGGAACGACGCCTTCGAGCATGCGGGTGGTCTCACCGTGTCCGGCAGCCGGGCCAGCTATAACGGACGGCTTGCCGAGTTGCTGCGCTCCGAGGGGTTCGCCCATGCGGACGGTTTCGATGTCGCCGACCTGGAGGCCGTGTGCGCCGACATGCTCGGCCTGCGGGACCGGCTGATGTCGGAACCGGCGTGGCACGCGACGGGGGAGCGGCGCCGATAACGGCCCGTGACCAGACACATGATACGCGGAAAGGGGCGCCGGGTTTTGGCGCCCCTTTCATGTCGGGACCGCAGCGATGTAACCAGTCGCCTTAAGGTCCGCGCTGGCTGACCGGCTTCAGCGGAAGCGGGCGATGTCAAAGTGATGGGGCTCGATGCGGCCCTGCCGCCCTGCCAGCAGGTCCGAGACGAGGTTGGCGGTCCCCGGGGCGCCGCACATGCCCGTCTGCCCGTGCCCGAGGGCCAGCACCAGATCGGGATGGCCGGGGGCGCGGCAGATCACCGGCACCGAGTCTGGCATGGCGGGACGATGCCCCATCCAGACCGAGCGTGCCTCACCGACGTCCCGGAAGATCCGCCGCGCGGCACCGGTCAGCCGGTCGATGTTGGAGAACTCGGGCGGCTTTCGGGTGCCCGCGACCTCCACGACGCCCACCACGCGCAGACCGTCCTCCATCGGGGTCGCCATGATCTTTTCGGCGATGGGATAGATCGGCTGGCCCGGCATCCGGGGCAGCTCGAGCGTGGCGTGGTAGCCGCGCAGGCTTTCCAGCGGTACCGCCGCGCCCAGCGGTTTCAGCAGGCGGTTGGACCAGATCCCTGCGGCCACGACCACCGTGTCGAAGACCTCTTCTCCGTGGTCGCTGAGCAGGCCCATACCGCGCCCTCCGGGCACCGGCAACAACTTGTGGATGCAGGTCGTGACGAGGCGCGCCCCGTCACGTACGGCGTCCTCGGCGATGGCCCGCACCAGCGCGCCCGGGTTCGGGGTCTGGCCGAAATCGGGAAGATGCAGCGCCCGTGCCAGCCCGGGGCGAAGCGACGGCTCCATCTCAAGCGCCTCGTCGGCGGTCAACTCGGTCATCCGTACCCCGTGATCACGGCGCAAGGCGCGGCCCGGCGCGTCCTTCTCGTAGGCCTTGTCGCTGTCGTAGACGTAGAGCTGACCGCTGGTGCGCAGAAGGTCGGCGCGCCCCGGCCCGAGCAGCTGGGCGTAATCGGTCAGCGCGCTGCGGTGCAGCTGGTGCAGCGCGGCGGCGGTGCCCTGCAGCCCGTCGGGCCGGCCGGCGCGGGCGAAGCGGCGCAGCCAGGGAGCCGCCACCGGCAGGCGCGGCCAGTGCAGGCGCAGCGGCCCGTCCCCGGCGAGGCTCCAGCGGATGGCGTCGCCGAGTATGCCTGGGCCTGAGGTGCCCGCGATGGAGCCGGGGGCGATGCTGCCGCCATTGCCGAAGGAGGCCGCCTGTCCCGGTCCGCGGGGATCGAAACAGGTGACGGCGTGTCCTTCGCGCTGGAGCACGGCGGTGATGCTGCTGCCGATGATGCCGGCGCCTATGACCGCGATCCGGGCCATCTCAGCGCATGAGGCTCGTGCCGAGACCACGCTCGGCAGCCCGGGTCATCACCAGCCGGGCCACCGCGAGATCGGCCAGCGGCATTCCGGGGAAGAGGAACATCAGGCGTTGCGTGTCGCTTTCGCGCCCGGGGTGCGCCCCGCTCAGCATCGCATAGAGGTCACCATCATAGCGCCCCTGATGGGCCAGCGACGGGTTGCCGCCATTGCGCTCGAGTGCGGCAAGATCGTCGGTGAAGAAGCCGTCCACGTGATCCGAAAGCCCGTCACGCTGCCATGCCCTGCCAAGGTCCACCCCGATGGCAAGCGCTCCGGGCTTCAGCGCCTGCGAACGCACGATCGGCGTGATGCCGTCGATGCTTGGCAGGCAGCTGACCACCACGTCGCTGGTCCCGGCAAGAGCTTCGGGCTCCTGCATCACCTCAGCCTCGAAGCCCATGTCCAGGGCCCGGTCAGCCAGCGCCTCGGCGGAGGCGGTGCTGCGTGAGAACGCCCGCACCTTGCGCAGCCCCGGCAGCACGTCCGCAAGGGCGGCCAGGTTGCTGTGCGCCTGCACGCCGCAGCCAAGCACACCAAGCGTCGACGCCCCCGGCCGGGCGAGCGCCTGCGCCGCCAGCGCGGACAGCGCGGCGGTGCGATGGGTGGTGATCCAGCTGCCGTCCATGATGGCCACGGGCCGGGCGGTGTCGGCGTCGCTGAGGATGATCTGTGCGCTGATCGCCGGCAGACCGCGCTGCGCGTTGGCCGCAGAATAGCCGATCCACTTGGTCACTCCCAGCCCGAGCACGGTATCGGCGTCGGACATGGACATGAAGAAGCGGGTCTCGTCCACCTGCACGCGGGTCTTCAGACCGCCCCTGATGTCATGCGAGCGCCTCCGTACCGCGTCCCCGATGGCACCGCGAAGGTCGGCAGGCGTGAGACCGAGGGCCTCTACGTCCACAGATGACATGTAGAGAAGGCCGGGGTCTTGTAGCGTTTCGGGTGCCTGGCTGTCGGTCATTCGTGGGCTCCAGCACGGGCCGCGGCGCAGGGACGCGCCGTCAACCCATCCGTTCTTCTTGCTAGCCTTGATCACCGCCCGTGGGAACCGGCGATGGCGCATGGTATCGGGGGCAGGCCGTCGGCCTGCGTCTCGGGGCGGCACCGCATGTGGCACCGGTGCCGCCCGAGGGGTGTCAGGCGAGCGTCGCGCAGGCGTCGGCGATGCGTGCCATTGCCGTCCGCAGGGTCTCCACGTCGGTGGCATACGAGACCCGGAAATGCCCGGGCAGGCCGAAGGCGGTGCCCGGCACCACGGCGACATCCGCCGTTTCCATCAGCCATGCGCAGAACTCTCGGTCGCTTTCGAGGCGCCGGCCGTCCGGTGTCTGCCTGCCCAGCACCCCGCCGCACTCGGCGAAGGCGTAGAAGGCCCCCTGGGGGGTCCGGCAGGCCAGCCCGGGCACGGCCTCGAGCGCTGCGACAACAAGATCGCGGCGGGCGCGGAAGGCTTCGGCACGCTCTGCAAGGAACTCCTGCGGCCCCTCCAGCGCGGCGATCGTCGCCGCCTGGCTGATCGAGCAGGGGGCCGAGGTCGACTGGCTCTGGATCACCGACATGGCCTTGATCAGCGCCTCCGGACCGCCGCCGTAGCCCAGCCTCCAGCCGGTCATGGCATAGGCCTTGGACACGCCGTTGATCGTCAGGGTACGCGGCCTGATCGCGGGCTCCATCGCTGCCGGCGTGGCATGGCGGAAGCCGTCGTAGACGATATGCTCGTACATGTCATCGACCATGAGCCAGACATGCGGCGCCTCGAGCAGCACATCGATCAGCGGGCGCAGGTGCTCGGCCGCGTAGGCGGCGCCCGAAGGGTTCGAGGGCGAGTTGAGCATCAGCCAGCGGGTGCGCGGGGTGATCGCCTCGCGCAGCTGCGCGGCGGTCAGGCGAAAGCCCTGGTCGGCGGCGCAGGGCACCAGCACCGGCGTGCCGCCGCAAAGCTCGACGATGTCGGAGTAGGTGACCCAGTAGGGGGTCGGGATGATCACCTCGTCCCCCGGGTTCAGCGTTGCCATCATCGCGTTGAAGATCACCTGCTTGGCGCCGGTGCAGGCGATGATCTCTGACGGACGGTAGTCGAGCCCGTTCTCGCGGGCGAACTTGCCGGCGATCGCCTTTTTCAGCGCGGCGGTGCCGGTCAGCGCGGTGTACTTGGTCTCACCGCGCTGCATGGCCTCCCACGCGGCCTGCTTGATGTGGTCGGGCGTGTCAAAATCGGGCTCACCCGCCCCGAGCGTTATAATGTCACGACCCGAGGCGCGCAGCTCTGCGGCACGCGCCCCGATCGCGAGGATTTCGGACACGCCGAGCTGCTCGATGCGCTCGGCGGGCCGGAAGTCGGATGCGTCGACGTCCTTCATGATCAGTCGATGTCGAAGACCACGCCCTGCGCGAGGGGCAGCTCGGTCGAGTAGTTGATCGTGTTGGTCGCCCGGCGCATGTAGGCGCGCCATGCGTCAGAGCCGCTTTCACGGCCGCCGCCGGTCTCTTTCTCTCCGCCGAAGGCGCCACCGATCTCGGCGCCCGAGGTGCCGATGTTGACGTTGGCGATACCGCAGTCCGAGCCCTTGGCCGACAGGAAGGTCTCCATCTCGCGCAGGTCGGTGGTGAAAATCGACGAGCTGAGACCGCCACCGACGGCATTGTGCTGTTCGAGCACGTCGTCGAAGTCGGAGTACTTCATGACGTAAAGGATCGGGGCGAAGGTCTCGCGCAGGACCGGGCCGTCATGGGCAGGCATCTCGACAATGGCGGGCTTTACGTAATAGGCGGTGTCCGGACCGACCTCCTGACGTTCGCCGCCATGCACGACGCCGCCCATCTCACCGGCTTCGGCCAGGGCCGCAACCATCGAGTCATAGGCCGTCTTGTCGATCAGCGGGCCGACCAGCGCCTGGGTTTCCAGCGGGTTGCCGACCGAAACCGAGGCATAGGCTTTCTTCAGCGCGGGCACGATCTGGTCATAGACACTTTCGTGCACGAACAGGCGGCGGGTGGTGGTGCAGCGTTGCCCGGCGGTTCCCATCGCGCCGAAGGCGACGGCGCGCAGGGTCATGTCCATGTCGGCCGAGGGGCAGACGATGCCGGCGTTGTTGCCTCCCAGCTCGAGGATGCACTTGCCAAAGCGCGCCGCGACCTTGGGGCCGACGATCCGGCCCATGCGGGTCGAGCCGGTGGCCGAGATCAGCGAGACCTTCTCGCTTTCGACCAGCGCCTCACCAACGGCGGGCCCACCGACCAGCACCTGGCTGAGCCCGGCGGGGGCGTCGTCACCGAAACGGGCGAGGGCACGCTCGAACACTGCCTGGCAGGCGAGGGCGGTAAGCGGGGTCTTTTCGGACGGCTTCCAGATCACCGGGTCGCCGCAGACCAGCGCCAGCGCCGCGTTCCAGCACCAGGGCGCGCAGGGGAAGTTGAAGGCGGTGATGATGCCCACCACGCCCAGCGGGTGCCAGGTTTCCATCATGCGGTGGCCGGGGCGTTCGGTGGCGATGGTCAGGCCGTAGAGCTGACGCGACAGACCGACGGCAAAATCGCAGATGTCGATCATCTCCTGAACTTCGCCGAGGCCTTCAGACGGCGACTTTCCGGCCTCGATCGAGACCATGCGGCCGAGGTCTTCCTTGGACTTGCGCAGTTCCTCGGCATAGAGCCGCACCAGCTCGCCCCGGCGCGGCGCGGGCACCGTACGCCACGTGCGGAAGGCGCTGGCGGCGAGGTCGATGGCCGTGGCGGCGTCCCCGGCGCTGTGGGTGGCAAGGCTGGCGACGGCGGTGCCGGTCACCGGCGAGATCACCGCCATGCCGCCGGCCACGTCCAGCGCGGCGGTGGCGCCACAGGCTTGCATGGTGTCGCGGGTGACGATGTCGAGCGGTTTGGTGAGCATGGTCTGTCTCCTGTCAGGGCGTCCCAGGTGGGGAATCCGTCTGGCACGCCGGGGCGCGCTTCGGGCGCAGCCTAGCACGGGCGCGATCCGGGGTCCGCACGACGATTCCGGCTGCCCCCATTCCCAATTCGCATGACCAATGGCCGAATTAGCTGGTAAGGAGGCGCGATACGCATGACACCAGCCCCGGACCCGCCGCCATGATCCTGCAACGCCGCCTTCTTCCCGACATGCGCATCCTGCAGACCTTCGAGCTGGCGGCGCGGCACGGCAACTTCACCCGCGCGGGCGAGGAGCTTGCCCTCACACAAAGCGCCGTCAGCCGCCAGATCCGCGATCTCGAGAAGCAGCTCGGCAAACCGCTCTTCGAGAGGCTGCGCGGGCGGGTGGTGCTCACGCGCGCGGGCGAGGACCTGCTGCCCGAGGTGCAGCGGCTTCTGCGCATGGCCGAGCGGACCATGCGCCATGCCACCGCGGGCGCGGCGGGCGAGACGGTGCTGTCGGTGAACGCCCTGCCGAGCTTTGCGCAGCGCTGGCTGGTGCCGCGGCTGGCAGGGTACCTCGCGCAGCATCCGGGGCTGCGGCTGGACCTGTCGACCCGCGGCGGGATCTTCGACTTCGACGAGGTGCAGTGCGATCTTGCGATCCACTACGGCCAGCCGATCTGGCCGGGCGGCAGCTGCACCTATCTCTGCTCCGAGATCGTGGTGCCGGTCGCGGGTGCCGCCCTGCCCGCCGTGACCCGTGCCGAGGCGCTGGCCGAGCGCCCCAAGATCCACCTCGCCGAGCGCCCGGCGCTCTGGTCCGAATGGTTCGGGCGGCAGGGGGTCGAGCTCGAGAACGCCAACGAGGGCCACTGGGTGGACGAGATCGCTCTTGCCATCGAGACGGTGCGCGCGGGGCTCGGTTACGCTTTGCTGCCGCTCTACCTCATCGAGCAGGAGCTGGCGGCGGGCACACTCCGGGTGGCGCTCGACGCGCCCTTCTCGACCGACATGGCCTATTATATCGTGACCCCCGAAGGCCGCGCCGACGGCGCCGCGGGCTTCCGCGACTGGCTGATCGGTCAGGTGTCGTTCCGGCCGCTGGCGCGCGGCGCCTAGGTCAGCAGCAGCACCAGCCCCGGGAAGGCGGTGAGCAGCGCCACCCGCAGCACGTCCATCGCCACGAAGGGCATCAGGCCGCTGAAGATCGTGCTCAGCCGCACGTCCGGCACCACCGAGCGCAGGACGAAGGCGTTCATGCCGACCGGCGGGGTGATGTAGGAGATCTCGGTCACCATGACGACGAAGATGCCGAACCAGATCAGGTCGATGCCCTGCGCCGCCACGATGGGGTAGAACACCGGCACGGTGAGCATGATCATCGACAGGCTTTCCAGCACGCAGCCCAGCACGAGGTAGATGCAGAGCATCACGAGGATGGTCATCATCGGCGTGTCGCCGAAGACCGCCAGGGCCGCCTGGATGTCGCGGGTCATGCCCGACATGTTGACGTAGTTGGTGAAGGTGAGCGCGCCGAAAAGGATGAAGAACATCATCGAGGTGGTCTTCATGGTGTCGTAGAGCACCGCGATCATCTTCTCGCGGCTGAACCGCCCCGAGAGCAGCACCAGCAGGAAGGCGCCCCCTGCCCCCATGCCCGCGCTCTCGGTCGGGGTGAAGACGCCGAGGTAGATCCCGCCCATCACGAAGACGAAGAGCAGGAGCGCCCCGGCGGTGCCCCTCAGCGCCAGGAAGCGGTCACGCAGCGGCAGCTTCGGCTCGACCGGCAGGTCGATCTTCTGCGTGGCGAGCGAGATGCGCACGGCGATGGCATAACCGATGATGCCGATGATCCCCGGGACGAGCCCGGCGAGGAACAGCCTGCCGATGTCCTGCTGCGTCATGATCCCGTAGAACACGAGGATCACCGAAGGCGGGATGAGGATACCCAGCGTGCCTCCGGCGGCGATGGAGGCGGTCGACAGCCGGTCGGGATAGCCGAAGCGCCGCATCGAGGGCAGCGCGATGCGGGTCATGGTGGCCGCCGTCGCCATCGACGAACCGCAGACCGAGCTGAAGGCGCCGCAGGCGATGACCGTCGCGGTGGCGAGCCCGCCCTTGCGGTGCCGCAGCCAGGCATAGGCGGAATTGTAGAGTTCTTCCGCGATGCCGGACTGCACCACGAAATTGCCCATCATCAGGAACAGCGGCAGCACCGAGAGCGAGTAGTCGCGCCCGCTGTCGAAAAAGGCCGAGCCCAGCAGCGACAGCGCCGGGGTCCAGCCGATGATCGAGGCCACGCCCACGAGCCCCACCCCTGCGAGCGCCATCGAAATCGGCACGCCCACCAGAAGCAGCACGCCGAGGATGGCCATGCCGACCGGCCAGCTTTCCATGATGTCAGTGTCCTTTCAGGTGCCGGGCCAGTGCGATGGCCGGAACGGCGGCGGTCAGCAGGGCTCCGACGCCGGTGCAGATCGCGCAGAAATAGCCCAGCGGCGCGATCGGAATGGCGAGCGTGGTGGTGGTGCCGCCGTAGCCTCCGATCTGGGACGCGTAGACCCAGACCCGCCACGCCACGACCGCCAGCACCACCGCCGAGAACAGCCCCGCCGCCGCCAGCCGCCAGGGCTGCGCCGCGCGCGGCAGGCGGTCGGTGACAAGGTCGACGGTCACATGCTCGTCCGCCAGCGCCACCGCTGGCAGGCCGAGGAAGACCACCGCCGCCAGCAGCAGCTCGGTAAGCTCGGTCGCCCCGCGCAGCGGCGCGTTGAAAAGGTAGCGCCCGATCACGTCGGTGACGGTCATCCCCATCAGCGCCATGAGCAGGATGCCCCCGAGCACGGCCAGCGCCGCGCGCAGCCCGAAGGCGCCGCGCGGCGGGGTCGAGTCGGGCGTCGCCTCGGACATTACTCCGCGGCTTCCCTGGCGATCTCGGACTTCAGCATCTCAAAGGCCGCCTGCGCGTCGATGCCGGTCTCGGCGGCCTCGTCGAGCTTGGCCTGCACCAGCGGCGACAGCGCGTCTTCCCAGGCCGCAAGCTGCGCCTCGGTGGCGGGGGTGATGGTGATCTCTCCCTCCATGGCAGCCTTGCCGGCAGCGTCGGCGGCATCCCACATCCGGCCGGCCATGCGCGCCAGCGCCTCGCCGGCGACGGTGTCGATGGCGTCCTGCTGCTCGGGGTCGAGGCTGTCCCACTTTGCCTTGTTCATCACGATGTAGAACGAGGTGTTGTAGAGCCCGCCGGGCACCGAGATCGCCTCGTCGAGCTGCGGGATCAGCTTGAAGAAGTTCACCGACTCGTAGGGGAAGAGAATGCCGTCCGCGACGCCCTGGCTCAGCAGCTCGTAGGCCTTGGAGGACGGGCCCTCGACCGGCACCGCGCCAAGCGCCGAGACGACCTCGTGCACGATGCCGCCGCCCACGCGCAGCTTCACGCCGTCGAGCACCTCGGGCGAGGCGACGTCGCCGGATTTCAGGAAGACCTCGCCCGGTCCGTGGCTGAACACCGAGAGCACGTGCACGTCGTCATATTCGCCCGCGTCGCGCAGCATCTGGTCGAAGACGCGCCAGTAGGCCACCGAGATGTCCTCGGCACTGTCGCCCAGGAAGGGCAGCTCGACGATGTTGGTGGTCTTGAAGCGGCCGGGGTTGTAGCCCTGCACGCCGAAGGTGATGTCGGCGACACCGTTCACCGCGAAATCGAAATGCGCCTGCGGCGGCCCGAGCGGCGCGGGCAGGATGGTCGCGGTGACCTCGCCGCCGGTGGCCTCGGCGATCTGTTCGGTCATCGGCACGATGAGCTCACTGACCAGCGGGTGCGACGGCGGCAGCCAGTTGGCGACGGTCAGCACGGTCTGGGCCTGTGCGGCCCCGGCCAGGCAGAGCCCCAGGGCGGTGGCGGTCAGCAGTTGTTTCATGGTCCTGTCCCTGTCGGTTGTGCTCCGGGCGTCAGGCCCTCGCCGCGTCGGATGCGGGGGCGTCTCCCGGTGGTTCATCTGTTCTGCAAAGCGACGGCGGGTGCAAGGGCCCGGACGGCATTTCCGGACGCGGGCGCCGGAGTGTGACCGGCGCGCGGGCAGCTCAGGCCGTGGCCTCGCGCCAGAACACCGGGGTGAGCAGAACCATGACCGTCAGGATCTCGAGCCTCCCGAGGTACATCCCGAAGAGCAGCAGCAGCTTCACCGTGTCGCTGAGCGTGGCGAAGTTGCCCGCGGGCCCGATGGTGGCCCCCACGCCCGGGCCGACGTTCGCCAGCGCCGTCAGCGCTCCGCTGGTCGCGGTCGAGAAATCGAGCCCCAGGAGCGACAGGATCCCCGCGAGTCCGAGGAAGGTCGCCATGTAGATCGCGAAGAACGAGATCACCCCGGCCAGAACGTCCGGCCCGATCGGCTTGCCCTCGTAGCGGATCGACTGCACCACGTGCGGCGACCAGATCACCCGCAGCTGCATCAGCGTGGCGCGGGCGAAGACGATCCAGCGCATGCCCTTGGCCCCGCCCGCGGTCGAGCCGGTGCAGCCCCCCACCGCGGTCAGCGCGAAGAAGGCCACCGCCGCGGGCGGGCCCCAGGCGGTGTAGTCGGTGGTGGCGTAGCCGGTCGTAGTCACGACCGAGACCACGTTGAAGGCCACCAGCCGCAGCGCGTCCCACACACCGTAGTCGCTGGTGAGCACCAGCCACGCGGACAGGAACAGGATCGTAACGGTCAGGGTGATGAGCATCGCCTCCACCTGCTCGCTGCGGAACCGCCGCTGGCTCACGCCGCGGATGTACCAGGCGAAGGGCACCGCGCCCGCCAGCATGAAGAAGGTGCAGGCCCAGTGCAGGAAGGCACTGTCGAAATGCCCGAACGAGGCGTCATAGCCCGAGTAACCCCCGGTCGACAGCGTGGTCATGGCGTGGGTGATGGCGTCGAAGACGCTCATCCCGCCCACGAGGTAGACCACCGCGCAGACAAGGATCAGCGTCACGTAGATCTCGAGCGTCGCCATGGCGAAGCTCGCGGCGTTGCGCATCTCCTTCTCGCCCTTGTCCGAGCTCTCGGTGCGGAAGAGCTGCATGCCACCGATGCGCAGGATCGGCAGCAGCGCGATGCCGGTGACGATGAAGCCCACACCGCCCACCGCCTGCAGGAGCGCCCGCCACAGGATCACCCCGCGCGGCGTCTGGTCGAGCCCGCTCATCACCGTCGAGCCGGTGGTGGTGATCCCCGACATCGCCTCGAAGAGCGCATCGACCGGCGCAAGCTGCCACATCCAGAGCGGGATGGCGCCCGCCACGGCGGCCACGAACCAGGTCGAAGCGGTGAGAACGAAGGCATGCAGGTGCCGCAGCCCGTCGCGCGAGGGGGTGGCGGCGATGCTGATCAGCGCACCGGCCAGCCCGGTCAGCGCCGCGGCCAGTCCGAAGACCTCGGCGGTATCGGGAAACACCAGCGCATCCACCGCCATCAGGGCAGCGAAGAAGACCAGCGTCAGGCCGTTGATGAAGACGACAAAGCTCATGCGGGATCCGTGGAGCGTCACCGGAGGCCGGACGGCCCGGCCCGCTGGCGCCGCGCGATCAGGCGCGGCGCGGGCCCTTGTCAGGCGAGATCCGGGCCCAGATGCTTGGCGACCGCGAAGATGTCCTTGTCGCCGCGACCGCACATGTTCATGACGATGATGTGGTCCCTGGGCAGGGTCGGCGCGATCTTCATCACGTGGGCCAGCGCGTGGCTGGGCTCGAGCGCGGGGATGATGCCCTCGGTCCGGCACGAGAACTGGAACGCCTCCAGCGCCTCCTTGTCGGTGATCGAGACATATTCCGCGCGGCCGGTGTCGTGCAGCCAGGCATGCTCGGGCCCGATGCCCGGGTAGTCGAGACCGGCCGAGATCGAGAAGCCCTCCAGGATCTGGCCGTCGTCGTCCTGCAGCAGGTAGGTGCGATTGCCGTGCAGCACCCCCGGACGCCCGCCGGTGAGCGAGGCGCAGTGCTCCATCTTCTCGTCCACGCCCTTGCCGCCGGCCTCGACGCCGATGATCTTCACCGACGGGTCGTCGAGGAACGGGTAGAACAGCCCCATGGCGTTGGAGCCGCCGCCGATGGCCGCGACCACGCTGTCGGGAAGACGGCCCTCGCCCTCCTGCTCGGGAAGCTGCCAGCGCACCTCCTTGCCGATGATCGCCTGGAAGTCGCGGACCATGGCCGGATAGGGGTGCGGACCGGCGACGGTGCCGATGCAGTAGAAGGTGTCGCGCACGTTGGTCACCCAGTCGCGCAGCGCGTCGTTCATCGCGTCCTTGAGCGTGCCGCGACCCGAAGTCACCGGCACCACCTCGGCGCCCAGAAGGCGCATGCGGAACACGTTGGGCTGCTGGCGCTCGACGTCATGGGCGCCCATGTAGACGACGCATTTCAACCCGAACTTGGCGCAGACGGTGGCGGTGGCCACGCCATGCTGGCCGGCGCCGGTCTCGGCGATGATCCGGGTCTTGCCCATGCGGCGGGCAAGGATGATCTGGCCCAGCACGTTGTTGATCTTGTGCGCGCCGGTGTGGTTCAGCTCGTCGCGCTTGAGATAGATCTTGGCGCCGCCGAGCTCCTCGGTCATGCGCTCGGCAAAATAGAGCGGCGACGGCCGGCCGACGTAGTGCTTCCACAGGTCGTCCATCTCGGCCCAGAAGCTCGCGTCGGTCTTGGCGCGCTCGTACTCGGCCTCGAGATCGAGGATCAGCGGCATCAGCGTCTCGGACACGAAGCGTCCACCGTAAATGCCGAAACGGCCCTTCTCGTCGGGGCCGTTCATGAAGGAATTGAACAGATCGTCCATCGCGCCTCTCCGTCTCGCAGTTGGTCTTCTCTACGGCAAGGACCCGCCCCTTGACCAGCCCCGCCTGCCCCGAACCCCGCAAATACTGCGCCCATGTTCCCCACACTCCGCCCGCCCCGGCAGACGCGCCACCCGCCCCTTCATCTTGCCGGATAAACTCCGGGGGAGTCGCGCAACGCGCGACGGGGGCAGCGCCCCCTGCTCCCGCGGTTTCTTCATTGCGGACGGGCTTTTGTCCCGAGCCACCAGCCACTCCCGCGACCGGAGGGGGCTCTGCCCCCGCCCTTCGGGCCCTCCGGAGTTTATCCGGCAAGATGAAGGACCGGGTCGCGCCCGGTTTTCAACGTCTCGCAAGTGCTGCCGGTTGGGTCCACAGGTCCTGCTGGATGTCGGAGGCGTCAGGCCAGCCAGGGGGGCGGAGCCCGCAAGGGCGACTTGACCTGCGCGGCCGGAAGGCCGCTCCGCCAGAGAGGGGCAGCGGCCGGAGGCGGTCGCCCCGCTTTGCCAGCCTCAGCCGTCGTGTGCCGAGATCGACTGTGCGAAGCCCGCGACGAACTCGGCGAGGCGTTGGCGGGTCTCTTCGTCCACCAGCCGGCCGTCTTCGTCGAAGAGGCCGCTTGCCTTCGAGATCATCAGCCGCCCTTCGAACCAGGGTCGCGCGCCCAGCGTGCGGAGGACGGGGAGCCAGGCATTCTGCGACAGGATCGTGCCGAATCCCCCCGGCGAGGCGCCGATCAGGGCCACCGGCTTGCCGGCGAAGAGCTTTGCGCCCTCGCCCGAGCCGATCCAGTCGATGGCGTTCTTGAACACCCCCGGCAGCGAGTTGTTGTATTCCGGCGTGACCATCAGCAGCCCGTCCGCCGCCGACAGGGCCTCGCGCAGGGCACGCACCGTCTCGGGCGTGCCCTCGGCCTCGAGATCGGCGTCGTAGAGCGGCACGCCGTGGATGGTGCGGGCGTCGATCGTCACGCCGGCCGGGACGAGGTCCGACGCCGCGTACAGCACCCCGGTGTTGAAGGATTTGCGCCGGAGGCTGCCCGACAACCCGAGGATGCTGGTCATGAAGAGGTCTCCCGTCCCTGTCACCTGTCCCGTGCCGCAGAGCTAGGCCGCTCGGCCCGCGGGACCACCCTTCCCGGCCCCTGCCGCCCGCTCCAGCGCCGGGTAGCGCAGCGCCAGCGTCAGCCCCCGGGTCACGAAGCAGATCTGCATGGCCAGCCACAACCCGTGATTGCCGAGCGGCTCGAGCAGCAGCGCCAGCGCGGCGAAATAGACCGCCGTCGCCACGATCATCATGTTGCGCATGTCGCGCGAGCGGGTGGCGCCGATGAAGATCCCGTCGAACATGGTGAGCCCGAGCTGGGTGATCGGCGCCAGCACCATCCAGGGCAGGTAGACCCGCGCCTCGGCCCGCACCTCCGGATCGGTCGCCATGACATCGACGAGCCACGGCCCGAAGCTCCAGAACGCCACCGCCATGACGCAGGCGATGGCAGCGGCCCAGAGGCTCGTCAGCAGCGCGCCGCGCCGGAGCTGGGTCACCTGCCCCGCCCCGAAGGCGCGGCCGACGAGGGCCTCGGCGGCGAAGGCAAAGCCGTCGAGCGCGTGGCCGGTGATCATCAGGAACTGCAGCAGCACCTGGTTCGCGGCCAGCGTCACGTCGCCGAAGCCGCCGCCGATCAGCATGAAGGAGACGAAGACCGTCTCGAGCAGCATCGAGCGTACGAGGATGTCGCCGTTGACCGCCGCCATGCGCCTGAGCCGCACCGCGTCGAAGACCCGCGCCCAGGCCCGTGCCGCCGGCGCCCGCAGGGTCTCGCGGCAGAGCCAGAGCCCCATGGCGAGCCCGGACCATTCGGCGAGGAAGGTTGCGATGGCGACGCCGCTCACGCCCCAGCCGAGATGCAGCACGAAGAGCAGATCGAGCCCCACGTTGATTCCGTTCATCCAGAGCTGCAGGACGAAGACGCCTCGGGTGCGTTCCTGCGCGATGAGCCAGCCGGTGATGCCGTAGATGGCAATGGCGGCGGGCGCCGACCAGATTCGGATGCGCATGTAGTCGCGGGCCAGCGCCTCGACCTCGGCCGAGGCGGGCGAGACCGCGAAAGCCACGGTGAAGATCAGCCATTGCGCCGCGATCAGGAGCACCCCGCCGGCGAGCCCGATCATCAGGGCGCGGGTGAGCAGGGCGGCGACCTCGTTGCGGTCCCCCGCTCCCGCCGCCTGCGCCGTGAGCCCGACCGTGCCCATGCGCAGGAAGCCGAAGACCCAGTAGATCGCCGAGAGCACGATGGCACCGATGCCCACCGCGGCGATGGGCTCGGGCGCCGGGATCTGGCCCACGACGCCGGTGTCAACCGCGCCGAGGATCGGGATCGTCACGTTCGACAGCAGGATCGGCAGAGCGATCTTCAGGACACGGGAATGCGTGAGGGCCTGCGGCAACTGGGACATGGGAACCTTGGTGGAGACCGGGAGGGGGCGCTGCCCCCGTCCGCGTGCCGCGGACTCCCCCGGAGTTTGTCTGGCAAGATGAAGCGGGGCGTGGCGCGGGCGTCAGCCCTCTTTGCGGGGCATCAGGAAATGGGCGTGGGCCTGGGCGATGGGGCGGTCGTGGTTGTCCTGCCAGGCCTCGGCCCGGACACTGGCGTAGCGGCGGCCCGAGCGGGTGACATGGGCGCGGGCATAGGCATCGCGCGGCAGCCCCGAGCGCAGGTAGTCCACGGTGAAATCGATGGTCTTGGGCATCCGCGGCAGCTGCCCGGCCTCGAGCGCGTCGAGGGTCAGGGTACCGGATTCGACATCCTCCCAGAGCATCGCCCAGCTCAGCGAGATGATCGCCGTCACCTCGAGGAAGGCCGCGGTGACGCCGCCGTGCAGCGCCGGGAGCTGCGGGTTGCCGATGAGCTTTTCGTCGAAGTTCAGCACGCCCGTCAGCTCGTCGCCGCGG